>CAZKMT010000046.1:0-17441 GCA_964554115.1 uncultured Prevotella sp. | reverse complement strand
CCGTGGGCAACGTAGATGCCCTCACGGAGAAGCTGAAAGACGTTATCAGCCAGCCATTACAGCACGTTGATTACGACATGGCGAAGTACGATTGGGACAAGATTGCCGACCGGGTGGCAGAGGTGTATAAAGGAATCATAAAGAAATGAACCAACAAAGACCTGAAGTTTGAGACCTCTGCAATTAACATTATATCCTTTGATAAAGTTTTGCAGAGGTCTCATATTTTTTATTCATTTCATTTTTCAACGACTCAGAAGACAGCTGATACATGCTTACAGAGCCGGAGTCTCCTGTCGTTTTGATACACTTAGTTCAGAGTTCTTTGCGCAATGCTTCAGCCATGTCGATGTACTCTTGCTCCGATAGGTACACTTCCTGCGGGTTCATGCGGAACACGCCACCGAAATCAGGGCCTCCAACATACTTTGGTACAAGGTGGAAGTGCAAGTGCTCGAGCGTGTCTGCGTATGCGCCATAGTTTATCTTGTCGGGGTTGAATACCTTTTGCATGGCGCGGGTTACGCGCGCCACATCGCTCATGAAAGCGTTGCGATTGTCGTCGCTCAAAAGGTTAAGGTCATCCACATGGTCTTTGTAGGCCACAAGGCAACGTCCATGATAAGTCTGCTCCTTGAAAATGAACACACGCGAAACGCTAAGTTCTGTTACTTCCACCATCAAATTGTGCAGTGTCTCATTGCTCTGGCAATACAGGCATTCTTTTGGGTCGCTTTTCATTTTTTTTCGTATTTATTGTTGTTTTTGTTTCCGTGGCGAAGCGATGACGGTCTGATGAGAAAAGCCCGGACTATCCTTGCTGAACTCATTGTGCATGGACGCAGAAGCATCACAAATCACTCGAGTGACAGTCGCCACCGCTTTGCTGTCAGCATGTTGAGATTCCGTAGCGGGCGTCTCTTGTCGTCTGCAAATATACTAAATAAAAGCAGAACGGTCAAATGTTCGTGTGGCAAAAGATGCAGAGACGCTTATACTCACTGGCATAGAGACGGCTCGAGCGCAATCATTTTATGGTTGTCAGCATTGCCACAATCGTGTCAACTATGCGGAGCTTCCACTTGGCGAGCAAGTCCTCAAACGATTCCCCATCTTCAAGGAGCACCGAACAGCACAGGTTTTTGGCCACAAAAGGCATTATTACCATGGAATAGAATGTCATGAACACATAGCGGAGAGGCACGTGGCATAGAGTTCCGTTGTCCATCTCATTGAGGAGTCCGCGTTTTATTGTTTCGATGTACTGCACGATGTGCATGTCATACATTGTGCGCGCCACGTTGCCAAAGTCACGTTGCATCTCTCGCATCATGAAAACGGGGAGACACGGGTTAGCCATGAGCATCTCATAGTACACGTCGATTACCATGCCGACGCGCTCGGCCAGCGGCAAGTCGTGTCTCAGCACTATGTCGTGCACCCTTGGCACGATGGCATTGACAATGCTTCCAAACACTGCGCCGAACATCTTGTCCTTGGTGCGAAAGTAATAGTGGAGCACAGGGCGGTTGACACCGGCCTTTATGGCTATGTCGCTCATGCTCGTCGCGGCGTATCCATTCTCCACAAACAATTCCCGAGCCGCATCCACTATGCGTGCCTCGGTGTCTCCCGCTGTACGTATTCCTGTCCCCATCGCTTACACGCATACTTTAAGGTTGTCGACAAAGAGGAGAATGCGGTTGCGCACGTTTACATCACTCACGCCGCTGTCAAAGTCGAGCGACAGTATGTTCAAGTCCGGATAGAGAGCCTTTATGCGCTTTTCAATGCCTTTCGACACAATATGGTTGGCAATGCAGCCAAACGGTTGCAGGCTCACTACATGGGTGATGCCTTGGCGTGCCATCGAGATAATCTCGCCGGGCAACAACCACCCTTCTCCAAACTGGGCGTAAAGCGACACTACGCTCTTGGCCTCTGAGGCTTCGCCAAATATGTCGGCAAACGGAGTGAAATACCTGAAATGGCTGCCTATGGCGTTGACGCGCATTATCTGTTTCCACAGCCTTCCGTAAGCCAGGTTCATGAGCACATCGGGCACGTGGCCTCGTTCCAGCCAATTGGTTTTGTTCACCTTGGTATTGACAAACGCTTGCATGAAGAAGTCGGTGAGCAACGGCGGCACTACCTCAAAGCCTTGCTCCGTAAGCCAGTTTGTTATGTCTTTCTGCGCAAAGGGGTTGAACTTCAAGAATATTTCACCCACCACGCCGACGCGGGGCGCGCTGCAGTCGGTAACTATGTCGTCGAAGTCGCGGGCCGCTGCGCCCAGTATGTCCATCAGCTGCTGTGGGCTGTTGTTGGCAATGGCTTTGCCGGCTTCGTTGAGATAAAAGTCGCGCAAGCGAGCCGCTGCGCCTTTCTCTTTTTCCCTTATCACTGAGGCATAATAGAATTTGGCTATGCAGTCGCCATAAAGCAGCGAGGCCACCACTATGCGGATTATCTTCATCCAGTTCATCTTGAAGCCGGGCTGGTCGTTGCTGATGCCCGACCCTGCCGCAAGCGAAATGACAGGCACATTGGTATAACCGGCCTCTGTCAGTGCCCTCTTTATGAGTGAAATGTAATTCGATGCGCGGCATTGTCCACCTGTCTGGGTCATTACCACGGCTGTGTCGCGTGGGTCGTAACGCCCTGATTTGAACGCTTTCACAATGTCGCCTACAATGAGTGTGGCAGGATAGCATATCTCATTGTTGGCGTATTTCAATCCGAAGTCAGCCGAAAGGCTGTCGCTTTCAGGCAGGTTTTCCACCTCGTATCCCGCCAGTTTCATGAGCGGCGGCACGAGTGGCGACAGGAATGGGGTAAAGAACGGGGCTATAATCTTTCGTCTGCGGTCAGCTTTCTTGAACACCGGAGTACACACAAAACGTCCCGTATGGGCACCGTCAGATGCCGAAGCGGAAAATTTCAGGCTCTCAATGACCGAGCGAACGCGCAGCTTTATCGAACCGAGGTTGCCCACATCGTCAATCTTCAGCAGCGTGAGTGTTTTTCCATAGCGTTTAAGATGGCTGTGTATTTCGTCTGTCAAGAATGCGTCGGGGCCGCAGCCGAATGATGTCATCTCCATGAATTGCACGCCCGGCCCCTGTTGTCCTGCCCAATCGGCAGCTTTCAGTATGCGGTTTGTGTATGCCCATTGCGACACGAAGTTAATGTCTTTCACAGTCGTGTCATCACACCTCATTATGTCTTCCGTTATCACGTCAACGCCCAAGGAGGCTATCATGTCCGACAGCTTGTGCTGTATCAGTAGGTCTGCATGGTACGGCCGGCCTGCAAGGAGCACCGCAAGCCTGCGTCCGTTATTGTCATGAAACACCTTGCGGTTGTAATCCATCAGTTCGCGGCCAAACGCATCAAACTCCTTTACGGCCTCGGCAAAGGCTTTCCTCACGGTTGCAATGCCTATGCCGAAATGGCTAAGGTAGTCAACACACTGGCGGAAAAGCAGTTTTCTGTCCTTGAAGTTGATTGCCGGTGAGTCAATGGGTATGTCGCCGCCCTGCACGCTCTTCACAACTTCCGAATAGCCCGACACCACGGGGCAGTTATAACTGTTCTGCCCGCCCTCAAGTTTCTCATATACTACAAAAGGCATGAATATATGGTTCACACCTTTCTCGATTAGATTGCGTATGTGGCTGTGCGACAGCTTTGCGGGAAAGCAGATGTTGTCAGACATGACGAGCTTTGCGCTTTGCTCGTAATCGGCAAACGACGATGGGTCGGACAACACGACTTCCAAACCGCAACGGGTGAAGAGAGTGTGCCAGAACGGATATTCTTCATACATGTTGAGGCATCTCGGGATGCCGATTGTGACTATGGGTTCTGCCACCTGCGCCTTGCGGTCGAACAGTTTGCTCACCTTGTGGGCGTATGCGTTGATTCCCGCTTCCGTCTTGTCGCCAGAATTGGAGAACACTCTCTCACACCTATTGCCTGAATAATAGCGGTTGCCATTGGCAAAGATGTAGGTCGTGATCCTGCAAGAGTTTTCGCAGCCGTGGCAGCGACAGCTGCGCAAGGTGCATTCCGAATTGCGCAGCATGTCGGCAAGTGCCACACTGCGCCCGCCATTTGCGCGCGCATAGAGGGCACAGCCTATGGCACCCATCAGTTCGGGGCGGTCGCTGCGGAACACCTGTTTGCCGGTCAGCTTCTCAAAAGCGCGCACCACGGAGTCGTTGCGCATGGTGCCCCCCTGCACAACGATGTGGTTGCCAAGCTCATCCGGGGCTTTCAAGCGCAGCACTTTGTATAGACAGTTTTTCACGACCGAGTATGACAGGCCTGCGGCAATATCGCCCATCGTGGCTCCTTCGCGCAGGGCCTGCTTTACTTTTGAGTTCATGAACACGGTGCAGCGCGTGCCCAAGTCGTAAGGCTTGGCCGCATCGCAAGCCACCGAGGCAAAATCATCGAGGCCATAGCCCAATGACCGGGCAAATGTTTCTATGAAAGAGCCGCACCCCGAGGAGCAGGCTTCGTTTATCTCCATGCGCGTTATCACGCCATTGGTTACGAATATGGCTTTCATGTCTTGTCCTCCAATATCGAGGATGAACGACACGTCAGCCGTTATGTGGCGCGCTGCCATGTAGTGAGCCATGGTTTCTATGATGCCATGGTCGAGGCGGAATGACGCTTTGAGCAAATCCTCGCCATATCCGGTGGAACAGCTTCCGGCAACGACTACCTCCGTGCCTGTGTGCCGTGCCTTTTCGAGAAACTGCTCGAGGCCGGAGCGGGCCGTGCCTACCGGGTCGCCATCATTGTTGCGGTAGTAGTCAAATACTATGTGGCCCTCTGTGTTGATTGCCACTATCTTGGTAGTGGTGGAACCGGAATCTATGCCCACCACCACTTCCTCACGTCCGGGGCGCAATGGAGCCTCGTCCATTTCGTAGTTTGCCATGCGCTTCTTCCATTCCGCATAGTCATTGGCATTGTCAAAGATGGGGTCGAGCGTGCCGCCCGAGAGATTGATGCCTGCCATTCCGCGGCCAATCGCGTCGCACAGCGATGATATTTTCATCTGTTGCGCGGTGTCTGCGGCCAATGCCGCGCCCAATGCCGGCATCAGATGACTGTTTGCAGGCACAACCACATCCTCGTCCGATAGTTTCAGATAGTCGGTGAATGCTCGCCGTAAGGCAGGGATGAACGTCAATGGTCCGCCGCAGAACAATATCGGGGGCTTGATGTCGCATCCATGCGCCAACGTCACCACCACCTGCACCGCCACGGCATGGAACACCGAGGCTGCAATGTCTTCCTTGCTTACGCTCCGGGATATGAGGTTTTGGATGTCTGTCTTGCTGAACACGCCACAGCGCGAAGCTATGGAATAGACATTGCTCGCTGCATCGGCCAAGTTGCCCAATTCGCCGACAGACACTCCAAGCAATATGGCCATTTGGTCGATAAAAGCTCCTGTGCCCCCGGCGCAATTGCTGTTCATGCGGAGGTCGGAGGCGTTTCCTCCACGGATGAACACTATCTTGGCGTCTTCGCCGCCAATGTCAATCATGGTGCATACATCGGGATGGGCTTCCCTTACAGCCCGTGTGGCGGCAACCACTTCCTGGATAAAAGGGAGCGAGCATCGCTCGCAAATGCCCATGCCCACCGAGCCTGTAATATTCAGAGCCACCGGCACATCGCCAATCTGTGCTGACAGACGGTCAAGATAGGCCAGCAAAATATCGGTAGTCTTGGCGTTGTGACGCTCATAGGCTGAAAAGAGCACTTTGCAGTGGTCGTCTATGGCTACTATCTTGGCTGTTGTGGAGCCGATGTCCACACCTACTTTAATCATTTTTGCATTGTTTTTATAAAACTGACACAATTGTCAGACACAAAAGTAAGTAAAACGGTTTGAACAGGCAAGGTGGAAATTGGGGAAGAAGCAATAATTAGCGTTTTTTAATGGTTGCGGCGATATAGAGTTGCGGTGTCGTCTGTGTCGGATAACGAAACAAGGTGCGTGGCAACGGGGATGACATGTGCATGATGCCGGATGGTGGAGACACATCAGGCACGTCAGGACAGCCGGAAATGATATTTGTGCGAATGCAGAAGATTAGACATGACAGTCCACAGGCACTCTTCGCAAAGTCCCTGTAACCATGCAAGTGCCTATGCTTCCCTGCACGGTGCAGGTGCCGTCATGCGCCTACGACAGGAAATGGTTGGAGTGCGGCCTGCTGAACAGGCTTTTCGGTAGGGGAGTGTCGTTGACTACCAAAGACATGTTGCGCAGCTTTGCCGACAAGTAAAGCTTCTCCACATCTGCCAATGCCGCGCGTTCCGTAACTCCGACGCGCACCACGAAGATTGTGCAGTCGGCTTGGTTAGCCAAGATTGACGTATCGGCCACCATGTTGACCGGCGGACAATCGATGAACACGTAATCATAGCGGCTGCGTATGGCATCGAACAACTCGCCCAGACATCCCGTTGACAAGAGTTCCGAGGGATTGGAGGGAATCATGCCGACTGGCATGACATCAAGTCCGTCGCATCCGGAATAGGCTTGTATGAGCTTCCGGATGTCATCGGTCTTTCCCGACAAATAGTCGCAAAGTCCGCATTTAGGCTTGCCGACAAAGGCGGAAAGAGCCGCCTTGCGCAAGTCGCCGTCTATCACCAGCACGCGCTTCCCGTTCAGTGCCAGACTCACGGCCATGTTGACTGCCACAAAGGTTTTGCCACTGCCACTGTCCGATGAGGTGAACAACGCCACGCGGCATGAGCTTTCCGTGCGGGCGGTGAACTCGAAGTTGGTGCGTAAAATGCGGAAAGCCTCGTTCACTTCATCGTGGTTGCCCGCCGCCACTACCACCTTGCAACCGTCATCGACAGGCTGCCTGCCACCAAAGGCTATGCGCAGTTGCGACAGTTTCCGCCCCTCTTTGCCCCAATGAGGTATCTCGCCGATAAGCGGTATGGTGACGGTGCCCTCCACATCCTTGCGCCTGCGTATGGTGGTGTTGCTTATGTCAAGCAGGTAGATGACTCCGGTGGGTATGGCCAGACCCGCGATGAGGCCGATGAGCATGATGAGCGTGCCCCTTGGGGCTATAGGGACGTTGCTGCCTGTGGGCGATTTTATCACCTGCGTTTTGTCTGCGGTGAACGACTTCGCAAGCTCGTTTTCCTCGCGCTTCTGCAAAAGGAACAGGTAAAGGGCTTCCTTCACTTTCTGTTGCCGCTCCACGGAGAGCAGGAACTTGGCTTGTGTCGGGTTGGCCGATATGTTCGTATTGGTTTTCTGTTCGTCGTTTTGCAGATGGCTTATGCGTGTCGACAGCGACATCATCATGTTGTTTATCGAATAGATGATGGCTCTCCTTATTTGCGCGAGTGATTTGTCCATGTCGCCGACAAGAGGATTGTCGCTGCTGCTGTTGGCTATGAGGTTGTTGCGCTCGAGCTGCATGTCGTTGAAAGTCTTTATCTGTTCGTCTATCTTGTCGTTCTCCAATCCGAGGTCCACGGGTATAAGCTGGTTTGTGTTGGCCTTGTCAACGATGAAATTACGGATATACCGCGCCACGGAAAGGCGTGTGTTGAGATCCAGAAGTAATGCCGAGTTCTTGTCGGCGCGTTCCATCGACAGTGTATATGCCATCTCCACGTCGGGCATGAGGTTCTTGCTCTTGTAGTTGGCTATGTCGGTGTCCACGTCGCCGAGCTCGCGCTCTATTATCGCCAGGCGTTCATCGATAAAGCTCGACGTGCTGTCGGAAACCCGGCTTCTGTTCTTAATCCACACCGCATTGTATATGTTTATCACGGCGTTGAGTATGTCTTCGGCGCGCTTCGTTGAAACGTCAGTGTATGAGAGGTCAAGAATCGTCGACTTCTTGTCGGCTATCGCCACCGAAAGCCCCCGTAGGAAGTGGCCTGTGGCCGAGTTGATGTCTCTCTTGCGTACGTTGATGCGCAGTCCCTTGTGCGCCACCTTGTCATAATATTCAGTGGGTTTTATGCTGACGATGCCCAGCGGCGTGTGTACCGTTTGTCCCACGTGGCACTGCAACGGCTTGTCTCCTGTGCCCTTCCCGTTTTTCGCGAATCCCGACATTTCCACGTTGCCATCGCTGATTAATTTCAGGTTCATGGAGGCCGTCTCGTCATCTTCGATGTTCCGGAAATCCACCGTCACGGGCAGGTTATTGCCATATAGCGTCTTGTCATAAAAAGTGCCCGGCGACGTATAAGAAACATCTATGCCCAGTTTCAGCACGACTTCTTCCATCACGTCGGGAGACTGTATGGCTGCAATGACATTGTTAACGTTGGCCTTGTCTGAAAACGAGAACCCCATGTCGGTTATCTCTTCAAGCAGCTGTCCCAAGGCCGATGCCTCATGGCTGCCGTCGAGCACCATGATGGAAGCCTCGCGCTTGTAGGTGGGCTGTGTCATCTTTACATAAAACACGGCTATTACCAGCGTAATCACCAGTGTTGCCACATACCAACGCCAATGGCTGAGGCACTGAATCAGAAAGTTCCTTATGTCAAAGTTTCCCTGCTCGTCTATGTTGACGCTCATTGATGTCTCGTTCATGTGATGAAAGAAATGGTTATACGGGTAATACACTATGCGTCACTTGCCGCGCTTCGCACGCCGGGGCTCAACATAGACCACATCGCCTTGTCGCAGATAGTATGCTGGCGAGGAATATACGCTCTCGGCAGAGCGTAAGTCTATGCGGTAAGCGTGGCTCGCGTTGCCTTCGTGACGCATTACTAGCACATTGCTGCGGTCGCCGTTTGAGGTGATGTCGCCTGCAAGGCCGATGGCCTCCAACAGTGTTAGGCGGTCGTCATTGAAAGGTATTCGCCCCGGAGCGCGCACCTCTCCAAGCACCGTTACGCCCAAATTGGCAAACTCTACATAGACGACAGCATCGGCAAGCAGCCCCCTGTCGAAAAGCTGTTGTTTCACAAACTTGGCAACAGAGTCGCGCGTCAGTCCTCCCACATGGAGCTTTCCCATGACAGGAAAGTCGATATAGCCGGCGTCATCGACGGTGTATGGCAAGGCGTTGCCGCGCAGCAAGGCCGTTCCATTATCGCGCGTCATGATTACGGAAGCGTCGGACAGGTTGAACAAATCGGAAAGCTTGTTGTCACGGCTGCTGACCACTACCGTTATTTTGTCGCCCGGTAGAAGTGTGACAGCCATCGGAACAGGCATTGCTACGCTGCAGTCGGCCTCCATGTCACGGAGATACGTCAGTTTCCTTGAGGCGATGCATGAAGTCAGTAATGCCACTGCTACCGCTATCAAAAAACTATGCTTCATCAAGATGCAATATAAAATAGGTTATGTCTTATCCTGCGTGTTGCCCCTTGGCAGAGACTGCGGCGCAGGACAAACGGGTGCAAATATAATTAATTTTCCATCGACAGCAAAGCCATTCACTCTTTTTATCTAATTTAAAGAAGGAATGGTTTGCTAATTAACCAAATGAAAATTGAGAGTCAGAGGTGACTCCGACTCTTCTTTGTATTTTCCGACATTATCGAAGAAGTTCCTGACGGCTTGCCTGGATGTTTTCCTTCGTCCTGTAGAAATCGGTATTGATGGCCTACTTTCCTCAAACATTATCATTCAAACTATTTTTGTGGATAAATTTGCTTTTTACTATAGATTATTGTGCCGATATGCCGGGGCTTCAGCAAAGTGTGTTCCTGTTATGGCAATCAGTTGTGTGCGTCGGTTAGGCCGGTGTGGAGAGCCATGTTGCGAGTAATTTTTATTTTGTCTAAATAATATCGCGTTGGAGGCGAGTGGCTGTCGTTATGCCACAACCCTCTGATAATGGCTGTTTTCAGTCTATGCGTGAGCCTGTGGACATGGCTTTTACTGAGACATCGGCTTTGGCGTATAATGATTTGAAATACAAAATGTTGCATTTTGGCAATAGCCATGAGGAAGAACTTATCACCGCAATGTCTTAACCATCCGAAGATTAACGCTTTACGCATTGCAATCGGGATGGGAATAAAAACCGCGACATTTGCCTGTATCAAAAAAAAATGCGATATTTGCAAACCAATAGGGCTTTCTGATAATGCTTAAAACTGAATGACGACAAATGGGAAACAGCCATAAAGTGCTTTGGGACAAATGCCTTGGATTAATCAAGGAGAATGTCACCGAGCAGCAATTCAAGACGTGGTTTGCGCCAATAGTGTTCGAGTCGTACACAGAATCGACAAAGACACTGTTGTTGCAGGTGCAGAGTCACTATGCCTACGAGTATCTTGAGCAATACTATGTCGGGCTGCTCACCAAGGTGCTTGCGCGCTGTTTCGGTGCCAATGTGGTGCTGCGCTACCGGATTGTCACCGACAAGGAGCACCATCTTACCCAAGACATTGATGCGGAGCCGCCTGCCACTATTGAGCCGCCGCGCGGTATGCACGCCAACGAGTCGCCAACGACGCTCGATGCCGCCGTGCCCCAGGGGTTGAATCCGCAGCTAAATCCCCGCCATACGTTTGCCAACTTCATCGAGGGCGACAGCAACAAGTTGCCGCGTACCGTCGGGCTGTCGATAGCCGAGCATCCGGGAAAGACCACTTTCAATCCTTTCTTCATTTACGGGCCGTCTGGATGTGGCAAGACTCACCTCATAAATGCCATCGGCGTCCGCTGCAAGGAGCTGTATCCGCAGAAGCGCGTGCTTTATGTCAGTGCCAGGCTGTTTCAGGTTCAGTTCACTGATGCCGTGCGACAGAATCGCACCAACGATTTCATAAACTTCTACCAGACGATAGACATGCTCGTGGTCGATGACATACAGGAATGGGCGACGGCCACGAAGACGCTCGATACGTTTTTCCATATATTCAACCATCTTTTCCGGAACGGCAGGCAGATAATACTGGCCAGCGACCGCCCGCCCGTGGACTTGCAGGGGATGAAAGACCGTTTGCTCACGCGCTTCAGCTGTGGCCTTATAGCCGAGCTTGAGAAGCCCAACGTGCAGCTGTGCGTTGACATACTGAACTCCAAGTGTCGGCGCGACGGACTGAAGATACCGACAGACGTGATACAGTTCATCGCCGCCACGGCTAACGGCAGCGTGCGCGATTTGGAGGGCGTTATCAATTCGTTGTTGGCCTTTTCGGTGGTCTACAACTGCAATGTTGACATGCGTCTCGCGGAGCGTGTGATAAAGCGTGCTGTGAAGATAGACAACCGTCCGCTCACCATCGATGACATCGTGGAGAAGGTGTGCGCCCACTTCAACGTGGAGCAACGCCACGTGTTCAGCCGCAGCCGCAGGCGCGACTATGTTCTGCCTCGTCAAATATCAATGTATTTCGCGCAGAAATACACCAAGATGCCGGCCTCGCGCATAGGCCAGCTCATAGGCAACCGCGACCATTCCACCGTGATTCACAGTTGCGCTGCGGTGGAGAAGCGCCTGAAGGTGGACAAGATGTTCGTTGAAGAGCTTGACAGTATCGAGACGGCTTTCCGCCTAAAGATGTCGTGACGGCAATACCATTGACGGACGGGGATGCGCCAATGGCGTTGTGCCGGGTTGCGGAATGCGGCCTTTGGGTTTTCTTTTGACTTCTTGTGGGCTTGGTAAGGAGCCTGGCCTTTAATTTTTTATAAACCAACAACAAAATGAACAAAGTCAATTTCATCAAGCGTGATGTCTTTGTGTTTCACCATTTCGGGAACAAAGGCTACTCACTCTTTGCGTGTCTGGGACGTGAGGTCGTGATAAGCGTCCTCAGTGTGTCTACCTTGGCCACTGCCAAAGCAGAGAGCATCAGCACAATGCAGATGCCCTCCGACACCATGGCAATGGCGGCATACAAGGAGTTGACGCTCGGCGAGGTAAGCGTTACCGGGTCGAGGGCGCCACAGGCATCGGGACGCAACGTGAGAATGGTCAGTGTGTTGGAGGGAGCAGACATAGCCTCCGCTCCGGCGCAGAGTGTCAACGACTTGCTTAAGTATGTCGCCGGTGTCGATGTGAGGCAGCGAGGCCCCTTGGGAGCACAGGCCGATGTCGGCATACGGGGCGGCAATTACGAGCAGATGGCCATATTGCTCAATGGCATCAACATCTGCGACCCACAGACAGGTCACAACGCTTTCGATTTCCCTGTCGACATATCGGAAATCGAACGCATAGAAGTGCTTAAAGGGCCTGCCGGACGTGTTTACGGCACTTCATCATTGTTAGGTTCAATCAACATCATAACAAAGTCTCCCTCGACTGACGCTGTGACCGCGAGAGTCGAAGGTGGCAGCTATGGCTATGCTTCGGCTGCAGCCACGGCGGGGCTGGCCAATGGCCTTTGGGTCAACAGTCTTTCGGCGAGCTATACCCGTAGCGATGGCTACAGCCGCAATAAGGAGGGCGGTCTTAATGCTGACTACAGCGGAGTGAAAGCATTTTATCAAGGCGGATACGTGTCAGATGCCGCCAGTGTGCGCTGGCACGCCGGCCTGAGTTCCAAGGGATATGGCGCAAACACTTTTTATGGCGTGTCGTGGGATGACCAGTATGAGCGCACCATGAAAGCATACACTGCGCTGCAGGCCGAGGCGCAAGTGGGTGGACTGAGACTGCGTTCGGCTTTGTACTGGAACCACGGGGATGACCGCTTTGAGTTGTACAGAGGCTCTGAGGAACAGACGCCGTTTAACTATCATCGTTACGATGTGTTCGGGGTAAACCTTAATACATATTTCGACACGCCATTGGGACGCACGGCCATCGGTGCGGAGCTGCGCAATGAAGACGTGGTCAGCACCACACTGGGCGAGGAACTGTCGCGCACGCACCGTATAAGCGGCACCGACCGCTACTATCTTTACGGACTTAACCGCACCGGCATAAACATAATGCTTGAGCACAATGTGTCTTATAAATGGCTTACGCTTTCGGGCGGACTCGTGGCAGCAAAGGACTCGTGGAGCGGTGGACACATGCGGGCATATCCCGGGGTTGATGTCAGCTGTGCCCTTGGCCGAGGCTGCGCGCTCTACGCTTCTTACAACACATCATTACGCCTGCCGTCGGTTACCGAACTGTATTATTCCGTGGGCGGATACGAGGCTGACGAGCACCTGCAGCCGGAAGAATTGGACGCCGTGGAATGCGGCGTGCGCTATGTGTGGGGCGGCCTGCGTGTTGAGGCTGCCGTCTATTACAATGCATACAAGAATATGATAGACTGGATTAGGTTTACCGATGACGGGACTGACGCACCTTGGCAATCGGTGAACTTCACGCGGGTAAACGCCATTGGCGCCGAGGTGTCGGTGAGGCTCGACTTCGGCAAGCTGGTGCCTCGACAGAAGGTGTTGCGCTCGCTGAGCGTTGATTACAACCACATAAGCCAGGACAAAGACCTGGACGCTGGCGTAGAGAGTCTCTATGCGCTGGAATATCTGCGCCATAAGGTGGTGGCGAAGGCCGACATCTCCGTGTGGCGAAACCTTGCCATGAGCCTTTCTTGTCGATGGCAAGACCGCACCGGCACTTACACCGACACCGATGGCGTCACTCGCGACTATCAACCGTATGCTGTGGCTGATGTGCGTCTTGCTTGGACGGCATCCCGCTACTGCCTGTATGTGGACGCTAACAACATTTTCAACAAGTCGTATGTTGACTATGGCAATGTGGAACAACCCGGCACTTGGATTGTGGCGGGTGCGTCTGTCAATATAAATCTGTGATTGAGGGGCGAGACTTCGGTGAGTCGGACAATGGCCTGCCGTGGTCTCGCTCATTCACATCCACGCCGGATTCGTTTGCTTTGTGTCGTCGGTTGCGAAGACATCCGCGCATATAATTGTCATGAATGGCGGTTTGTTCACTCCCTCTTGTGGAGCTTGAGGCGTGATGTCGTAATCAAGCCCGTACAATCTTTGAAGCCGTTGGCTATGTATTCGTGGCAGAGCTCCGGATTTGCGGCGGCCTTTGAGGCCGATATTGGCAGGGCATACATCTCGGCAAACGGGCTGCGGGCCACGACATGGCGCAGCAGTTCGTCGGCTGTTGGTGTGGAGTCCAAGCTGGCGTATTCATCGTAAGTGATGTCTAGGAACGCCGTGTTGGGGCTTATGCCGCGCCTGTCGAGAAGGTATCCGTCGCCAAGGTCTATTGGCGTGGGGTCGGTGCGTCTCACGTCTGCGGGGTCGGGGTATGACATTATGAGTGTGCCGGCATCGTTTAGCGTAACGGCCACGTTGTGGCGGTAGTCATTGTTGGTGCTGTAGACGATGGCCGCCGGCCGCGCCTGTGCATTGCCAATCATGTCAGTGCCTGCGTAATGCGTAGGTTTGCTGATAGTGTCGCCTTGCGACGAGCATGATGCGGCCATGAGTCCGGTGACCATTATTGCCAGTGTCGTTATGTGCGCCATGTCGTAGTGTTTTTGTTTGCGCCGCATGATTTGTCATGTGGCTGCGCCTGTCGGCAATGAAGATGGGGAAATGTTGCCGAGAGTGCTGTGTCGGCGGCATTCCCCATCTTCCATGTTCTTTTTGCGGAGGGGCTGTCTCAGGCCGGAAGCGTCAGGCAATCCCCGTCCGCCGCATTCATTTCTTAATCACTTTCTTGGTCTTGCCGTTTTGCTTCACGATGTAAATCCCATCCGGGAGCGATGACAGGTCGGGGGTGGCGGCGTGCTGCTTTAGCACACACAGGCCCGCGAGTGAGTAGACATGGATGTCCGATGCCTCCGTTTCCGCTTCCACGGCGTTTATGTCTGTCAGTGCGCCCACGGTAAACGCGAGGTAGTTGTAGCCTTCTTCCGATGGAACGCGGATATAGGTATTGTCTTCCAAATAAGATACCCTAATGTAGTATGAATTGCCTGCTTCGGCGTTTTCAAACGAGCCGGAGAAGTTTACCGTACACGTGTCGCCGGCGCCGATGTACAGGTCGGACGTGAGGAGACTGACATTGTATCCGCCCTCTCCGGGGAATATATAAGCATAGGCTTTTCCGCCATAGTAACCCGATGCGCACGCAATCCTTGCCGTTACCTGTATGTCATCGGCAACCACGTTGTCCGCGTTGTCCATTTTCAGCGGTTCGACCATGCAGAGTGACAGCTGTCCAGATGGAGCTTCCTCTACGGTTATCGCTGTCCTGTCGCTTATGATGTCGCCGTCGTCGTTGATTACCACCACCTCATACTCGCCCGTGCTCGTTGGCGCCGTGACGCTGAAACTCACATCGATTGACTCTCCGCCGATGATGTCAATGAGCACCCCATCCGAGACACTTGACGCGAGCGTGGAGCCGACCGATACCACCGCCACCGCCACATCGTTGAAATATTCGCCTTTGGAGTTGGCTATCGTGGCCGTGACCTTGAATGTCTTGCCCGCGAAAGGTGTGGATTCCACCGTTACGCCTGTGGCGCTCAAGTCATAATTGTCTGTTTCCGGCGAAGAGAAGATGATGTTCATGCCCGACACGTTGGCCACGAGGTATGGCGATGAGGAATTTATCGGGGTGCGCATGTCGTACCACGTGCCGGTTACGTTGTCTCGGTATGCGGGGTAAACCCGGTAATTGCCTGTGGTTGTTGGGAAGTTGTCGAGCGTCATGTTGAACGCGGTATAGCCTGTTTGCATCTCGAAATCTGCCGTATAGTTTGATGCTGCTATGTAAGTCGAGTCGCCGTCGGTGCCGACCACCTTGATGCCCAAAGTCATGTTGCGTGTGGTGATGCCAAAGTTGAAGAAGCCTCCGCTAAACGTCACCGCGCTGTTGCGTGTGGCCGATGTCGGGTTTACGGTGAAGTCGTCAATGCAGTACATGAGCGGTGTTATGGTGGAACCGTCTTCGGCGGGGCGCAGGTTTACGCTTGCGCTTTGGTTGTAGTTGTAGCCGGCGTCGCTGCCGCCGGTGCCCTGCGCATCCGGGTCGAGTGCGGAAACGAGGAAGTAGCCGTTGCTCATCCCGCTCCACCCCCAGTTGACATGGAAGTAACCGTCTCTATAGCCATCGAACACGAAAGCGTGTCCCGAAGCGTCAGCCGTTGTGCCGGAATAGTAAATGGGCCTGCCTGCGGCCAGTTCGGAATACAGGATGTCCACCCATTCGGTCAGTCCGTAGTAGTCTCGTTGCAGCAGGTTTGCGCTTTGGTCGTAGTAGAAGTATTCCGTCAGGCCCCTGATGCCGTACAACGACTGTGCGCCGCTGCTTTCGGGGCCGTATGACATCCCCGAGGCGATGCCCACGTCATACATCAACCGCGCCACGGCTTCTTTCGAAGCGTCGGTGCTGTTGTCGTCGTATGTGTCGGTCATCGCGTCCCATAGATATGTGCTTTGGCTGAAATCTGCCGACAGCGTGCCCATATCGAGGTCGTTGACAGTCCATTGGTACGATTTGCTGCCTGTGCCCCATTCGGGCCATTTGTAGAAATACATTATCTGTGCCAGTGCCGTTGCCACGCAGCCTGTGGGGCACTGTGTGCCTTGGTATGTGGGGCACAGTGCGTTGTATGGCTCCTCTTGGTCCCAAGCCGACGTGAGCAGCGGCTCTATGTCGGCGTATGCGGCCGTCGATCTCTTTACTTTGTTGCCGTTGCCGGAGGCCTGGACGCTTGCGCTTTCCATTTCTCGCGCGTATTCGCCCAGCCACCACCGCATGGCGTCCGGCATGGAATCGGTGTTGAAAGTGCCCTCGAAAGCGTAGCCCAGCACGCCGTACGCGGCCTTGCTGTCAGCGGCCACAATCACGAATCCCCCGCCGGTGCCGCGGTTGAATGCGTAGTAGGCATCGCCCGTGTGGGCCAATCGCAGTCGGCTTTGCCCTTGCAGGGGAGCTTTCCCGGCATTGCTGTTGCCGCTGAAGAACTCGTTGGCAATCTCGTAGGCTTCGTTCTCGTCGATTGGGTCGGCCGTTGCCGCGTTGGCTGCGAACAGCAAGAGCATGGCCATTAAGCATGGTTTCTTTCTCATGACAGTAGTTTATTTTTGTGTGGATGGGTTATCTTGATGATGGTTTCATTTATTCTAATTGTGTGCAAAGTTATGTAATATTGATTGTTGCGCAAAGTACTTGTTTCTTATTTAAGATAATTAAGCATGGATTTTGAGTTTTTGGAAGTCTCTTTTGCTTGTAAGAACATGATAGACTGGACTGGGGTTGTCAACAAGTCGTATGTTGACTATGGCAATGCGGAACAACCCGATGCATGGATTGTGGTGGCCGCGCCTGTCGGCAATGAAGATGGGGAAATGTTGCCGAGAGTGCTGTGTCGGCGGCATTCCCCATCTTCCATGTTCTTTTTGCGGAGGGGCTGTCTCAGGCCGGAAGCGTCAGGCAATCCCCGTCCGCCGCATTCATTTCTTAATCACTTTCTTGGTCTTGCCGTTTTGCTTC
>CAZKMT010000045.1:0-17951 GCA_964554115.1 uncultured Prevotella sp. | reverse complement strand
AGGTCCGCGTATATCCGAACCCCGCCACGAGCTACGTGGTGGCCGATGGCGATGGTGTCGAGGGCATGTCGGCCTACAGCCTCGGCGGCGTGCTCATGGGCACGGCCACGGGCAACCGCCTCGACGTGTCGTCATACGCCCCCGGCCTCTACATCCTGAAGGTCAAGGCCGGCGGCAAGACGCAGACGGTGAAGCTGAGTGTAGTGAGATGACGCGCGTCATGACGATGTGGGATTGAGTGATTTGATTATCGATGCCATTTGACTGCGGCCTCCGTGGGTGTCTTGTCACACCCCACGGAGGCCGCTCTTTTTCGTGCTTGCGTATTCCGCCCCTTGCGCACAGGCTTCGGTCAGGGCGCAAGGGGGCGTTGGTCATTCTTCCACGGTGATGCGTATTATCCGTATGTCGTACACGGGTCTGTCGTAGTCGTCCGTGTCGGCTTCCTGTATCTTCCTTACCACGTCGAGGCCGTCGGTCACCTCGCCGAACACCGTGTAGAGCCCGTCGAGCTGTGGCAGTCCTCCCACCTTACGGTATTGTGCGACCATCTCGTCTGTCATGGCCGCCCCGCCGCCGAGGGTGTCGAGCCGCTCCGCCTGTCCGGCCACCACGGCAGACGAGTGCGTCTTTCCCCATACAATATAGAATTGGCAGGGGTCAGACTCGCGTCCGGGATTGGTCTCGTCGGGCTCGCGGGCCATGGCCACCGCGCCCCGCTTGTGGTACAGGAGCGGCAGCCGTATCTCGGCGGGCAGCCGGTAGTCGAGCGTGCCGCCACCGAGCCTCTGCCCCGGTTCTGCCGTCCGGCTGTCCGGGTCGCCCGCCTGTATCACGAAGTTGCGTATCGCGCGGTGGAACAACAGGCTGTCGTAGAAGTGGCTGTCGGTCAGTCTGAGAAAGTTGTCGCGGTGCAGCGGCGTCTCGTCATACAGCTCTATGCGTATGTCGCCGGCGGTGGTTTCCATCACCACCGCCTTGCGCCCCGCCGCCCCCGCCGTGGCAACCAGCGCGGTTGCCGCCAATGCAAAAGCGAAACGTATCATATATAATCATGCTTTGGGGAAACTGTCAATCCATCCGCCCCTGAACAGGCGGTGCAGGAATATGGCTCCGCGAAACGTAAGCTCCGCGGCCATGGCCGTCCAGACGCCGCGCAGCCCGTAGTGGGGAGCCAGCAGTGCGGCCAGCGACAGGCGCACCGCCCACATGCTGAGCAGGTTCATCACGGCGGGCTTGAGGGTGTCGCCCGCGCCTATGAACACGCCGTAGCAGACGATGGCCGCCGCGAACATTGGCTCGGCGAACGCCTCTATGCGCAGGGCGGCCACGCTCAGCTCGCGGATGGCCTCGACCGGCGTCATGACAGACATCAGGGCCGGGGCGAAGACGTACATCAGCACGGCCATGAACGTCATCACGCCCATGCCCATGGCCACCGACAGGCGGGCGAAGCTGCGCGTGAGCAGCCGCTGGCCCGCGCCGATGCCCTGTCCCACGAGCGTGGTGGCGGCGTCGGCTATGCCGTAGCCCGGCATGTAGCACAGGCTCTCGACGGTTATGGCAAAGGTGTTGGCGGCTATCGAGACGTTGCCCAGCGGAGCCACGATGGCCGTGCTCACTATATGCGCGCCGCCCATGAGCATCTGCTGCAGTCCCATGGGCGCGCCAATCTTGAACGCCGTCTTTACGCAGTCGGCCGTGGGGCGGAACGAGCCCCGGCTCAGGCGCAACGCCAGGTAGGGCGAGCGCACCAGCAGGAAATAGGCCATCAGCACCGCTGCCACGAGGATGGCGCACAGCGTGCCGAGGGCGGCTCCGGCCACGCCCAGTCCGCATACGAAGATGAACATATAGTTGAACGCCACGTCGAGCACGCACATCATGATGTTGAGCAGGCTCGGCACTTTCATGTTGCCGCTGCACTTGAGCATGCTTCCGCACAGGCTCTGCAGCTGGAAGAGCGGCAAGGCCAGCGAGAAGATGAGGAAATACATGGAAGCGTCGTGCGCGATGTCGGCTCCACCGCCCAGCCAGAAGGGCAGCCGGGAGTGGATGGCGACGCCGGCGAGCGTGAGCATGGCGCTGAAAATGAAAGTGCAAAGCAGCCCCTGTCGCAATATGCGGCGCGCCCGCTCGAAGTCGTTGGCCCCTATGGAATGGGCCACCTGCACCGAGAAGCCCATCGACGCGGCGCTCAGCAATCCGCTGAAGAGCCATGTCGACGTCTCCACCAGGCCGATGGCCGCCGCAGGCCGCTCGCCAAGGCTGCCCACCATTGAAGCGTCGATGAAAAACATCACTATGGCAGACATCTGCGAGAGGATGGACGGAACGCTCAGCTGCGTTATCAGCCTGAGCTTCTCGCCTCGCGTCATCGTGCGCCCCTCGCGGATGTATGACAGGAGTTCGTCGCCTTTGTTCTTACCTAACATCAAACAGTCAAAACACACTTGTTGTCCGCCTGCTTCGGCGCGCCCCGCGCGAGCCGCCGACAGCCTCGGAACGCTCCCGCCTGCCGCCACGCAATCCGGTTTTGCGGTGCAAAATTACTCAATTTATCCATTACAGGCAATTATTTGTCATGAAAAACGGAACGGCGCGCCGCCGTGCCGTCCAATCATTTTCGCGCCATTTGCCCCGCATGTCGCTTTTTTGTATTACCTTTGCATGAAATAAGCCGCGACCGACCGCGCCGCCGCTGACGGCAGGCATGGCGGGGCGGTAGCGGACGATGAAAGAAAACATAAAGAGCTGACTATGATACAATCGATGACAGGCTATGGCAAGGCCGTCGCAACCTATGGGGAAAAGAAGATTAGCGTGGAGGTGAAGTCGCTGAACAGCAAGAGCTTCGACCTCTCCGTGCGCATGTCGCCGCTGTACAGGGAAAAGGAGATGGAAATACGCCACTTCCTGGCCTCGACCCTGGAGCGCGGCAAGATAGACTTCAGCATTTGGGCAGACGTGGAGGGGGGCGTGTCCGCCACCCCGATAAACGGCGCACTGGTGGAGAACTATTACAGGCAGATAAAGGACGTGGCGGCAAAGGCGGGCATACCCGAGCCGCAAGACTGGTTTGCCACGCTGCTGCGGCTGCCCGACGTGATGGCGAAGCCGGAACAGGAAACACTTGGCGACGAAGAGTGGAACGTGGTGCGCGCCGCCATCGAGGAGGCCGCCGCGCGTCTCGTGGAGTTCCGCCGGCAGGAGGGAGAGGCCCTGCGGCGCATGTTCATCGAGAAGACAGACAACATAGCGGCGTTGCTCAAAGGCATAGAAGCATACGAGAAGCAGCGCGTGGAGAAAATCAGGAGTCGCATAGTGGAAGGGCTTGGCAGCATACCCGAAGTGGATTATGACAAGAACAGGCTGGAGCAGGAGCTGATATACTACATCGAGAAGCTCGACATCAGTGAGGAAAAGCAACGCTTGGCCAACCACCTGAAGTATTTCCGCGAGACCATGGACGACGGCCACGGGCAGGGAAAGAAGCTCGGCTTCATAGCGCAGGAGATGGGGCGCGAGATAAACACCACCGGCTCGAAGAGCAACAACGCCGAGATGCAGAACATCGTGGTGAAGATGAAGGACGAGCTGGAACAGATAAAAGAGCAGGTGCTCAACGTGTTGTGACGGCAGCCGCACGGCATGAGGCCTCGCCCGGGCACCAAGACAGACAACAGGACAAGGATATGAAAGGCAAGCTGATAATATTTTCCGCGCCGAGCGGTACAGGCAAGAGCACCATAATAGCCCGCCTCATGGCTCACGCCGAGCTGCGCCTGGCGTTCTCGATATCGTGCACCAGCCGCGAGCCGCGCGGCGCCGAGCGCGACGGGGTGGAGTATTTCTTCGTAAGCCCCGACGAGTTCAGGCGGCGCATTGCCGCGGGGGAGTTCCTCGAGTACGAGGAAGTGTACAAAGACCGTTATTACGGCACGCTGAAGTCGCAGGTGGAGCGGCAGCTCGAAGCGGGACAGAACGTGGTGCTCGACGTGGACGTGAAGGGCGGATGCAACATAAAGCGGCACTATGGCGACCGCGCCCTGGGTGTGTTCGTACAGCCGCCGTCGATGGAAGAGCTGCGCCGCAGGCTTGAGAAGCGCGCCACCGACGCTCCCGACGTGATAGAACAGCGTCTGGCCCGCGCCGAGTTTGAGCTGGGCTTCGCCGGCGAGTTTGACCGCGTGGTGGTGAACGACGACCTCGACCGCGCCGTGGCGGAAGCCTTGGACATAGTGAGGACGTTCGTGGTCGGCGGCAACGCCCCCGTCGACAGCCGGTGAGCGTCATGTCGATGGCGGGCGGACAGGACGGCGACAGGCGGCGGGTGGGCTTCTTCGGAGGGTCATTCAACCCCATCCACAACGGCCATATAGCTCTGGCGCGCCACCTGTCGGACGCGCTCGGGCTCGATGAGGTGTGGTTTGTGGTGTCGCCGCAAAACCCTTTGAAGCGGCAAGACGAACTGCTCGACGACGCGGCACGCCTCTTGATGGTGCGCGCCGCGTTGGAGGGCGAGGAGCGGTTGCGCCCCTGTGGCGTGGAACTGTCGTTGCCGCGCCCGTCGTACACGTGGCGCACGCTGTGCCACCTGCGGCGCACATGTCCCGATTGCGAGTTTACGCTGCTCATAGGCGGCGACAATTGGGCGAACTTCGCGCAGTGGCGCAACCATGAAGACATAGCCCGGAACTACCGGATAGCCGTGTATCCGCGCCGTGGCTCGGCCATGCCGCCGGTGACGGAGCGCGGAGTGATGGCAGTGGACACCCCGCTCATCGACATAAGCAGCACAGAGGTGCGCCGCCGCATACGGGCGGGGCTGTCGACAGACGGCCTCGTGCCGCCGGCCGTGGCGGCCATGATACGCGAGCACGGCTGGTACTTGGGGCGTTGAGCGCGCGCCTGCCGGCTTACTGCATGGACTCCGGCGGCGGGCGAGATGCCGAAACGTAACATTTTGCGCCATCCGCGTTGCGATTCTTGATAATTAATGCTACCTTTGCAGCCATTATGCTTAAAGACATATTATCCGCGGCTGAACGCGACACGCTGCTCTCCCTAATCGACAGTGCGGAGAGGATAGTGCTCTGCTGCCATGTAAGCCCCGACGGCGATGCCATAGGCTCGTGCCTCGGCTGGGCCGAATATCTGAGGAGCAGGGGCAAGCAGCCCTCAATCGTCATACCCGACCAGTATCCCGACTTCCTGCAATGGATGCCCAACACGGAGAAGATAGTGCGCTACGACAAGCGCACGGCAGAGGCCGACAGCCTGTTCGCATCGGCGCAGCTGGTGTTCTGCCTCGACTTCAACCGCGCCGACCGCACCGACGCGATGGCGTCCGCGCTCGTCGGCTCGCCGGGCGTGAAAGTGATGTTCGACCATCATCTCGCCCCCGACATGCCGGAATGCGCCGTTCTCGTGTCGCACCCGGAGATGTGCTCCACGTGCGAGATTGTGTTCCGCGTGGTTTGGCAACTGGGCGGTTTCGAGCAGGTGGGCACCCACTTTGCCGCGCCGATATATTGCGGCATGATGACGGATACCGGCGGCTTCACGTATAACAGCTCCCGGCCCGACATATACTTCATAATCAGCCGGCTGCTGACCAAGCACATAGACAAGGACAAGATTTACCGCAATGTCTACAACAACTACAGCGAGAACAGGCTGCGCCTCGTGGGCTACGTGCTATACCGCAAGCTCGTGGTGGATCAGCAACGCCACGCCTCGTTCTTCACCATCACCAAGCGCGACTTCCGCGACTTCCATTTCATGAAGGGCGACGCCGAGGGACTGGTGAACCTGCCGCTGCAAATCAAGGGGATGAAACTGTCAATCTCGCTGCGCGAGGATACCGAGCGCGACAATCTCATCTGGGTGAGCCTCCGCTCCGTGGATGATTTCCCCTGCAACAAGGTGGCGGAGGCGTTCTTCAACGGCGGCGGACATCTCAACGCCTCCGGTGGCCGCCTGCATTGCGGTATCGACGAGGCCGTGGAAGTGGCCAAGAAAGCCATCATGCACTTTGAAAGCGCGTTAAAGTAGCATAATAACGACACTGTTTGCGAAGATTTTGCTATCTTTGCTGCGCTATTGCAAACCATTGGGGGACGGGGCATACCTCCGGCGTGGGGCACAATGCCGCGCCGCGCCCGCGCCAACACAAACAAACAGTCAAACAAAAATGAACAAATCCATTTACGCGCTGCTGGCAGTGGCTTTCACCATGTTTCTATACTCGTGCGACGATTACGAGACCTACGAAGAGAAGAAGCAACAGGAACGTGAGGCCATAGCGTCGTTTATCTCTTCGGAAAACATCAAAGTGATAAGCGAAGCCCAGTTCAGCGCACAGGGAGATTCCACAAGCGTAGAGAACAACGAGTTTGTATATCTCGACAACAGCGGCGTGTACATGCAGATAGTGCGCAAGGGCTGCGGCTCGGAGATTGAAGATGGCACGCAGGTGAACGTGCTTTGCCGCTACACGGAATACAACATCCTCGACGAGGCGATGCAGACGAGCAACGCCTACGAGTCGCGCACCTACGACAAGATGACGGTGGCGCGCACCAGCGGCACCTACACGGCCACGTTTGTAAGCGGAATAATGTATTCTACCTATGGCTCATCGGTGCCGTCGGGGTGGCTCGTGCCTTTCCCGTACATTCTCATAGGCCGCCAAAGCGAGCCGGATGAGGAAATAGCGATGGTGAAACTCATCGTTCCGCACTCGCAAGGGCAGACTTACGCATCGACAAACGTGTATCCCTGCTATTACGTCATCACATATCAGAGAGAAAGGTAAATGACACTCATTAAGTCTATATCGGGCATCCGCGGAACTGTCGGCGGATGTCCGGGTGATACGCTTAATCCGCTCGACATAGTAAAATTCACTTCTGCATACGCCACGCTCATCCGCAACAGGCGGCAGTGCCGCAGGGGCACTATCGTGGTGGGGCGCGACGCGCGCGTCTCGGGCGACATGGTGCGCCACGTGGTGTGCGGCACGCTCCTCGGCATGGGCTTTGACGTGGTGGACATAGGTCTGGCATCCACTCCCACCACGGAGATGGCCGTGCGCATGGCCGGAGCCGATGGCGGCATAATAATCACCGCCAGCCACAACCCCATGGAGTGGAACGCACTGAAACTGCTCAACAGTGATGGAGAGTTTCTTTCGAAAGACGATGGCGGCGAGGTGCTTGCCATGGCCGCGACGGAACGCTTCTGCTACGCCGACACGGGCAGTCTGGGACGCTACCGACAGGACGACACGTTTGCCGGACGTCATGTGGAGGCCGTGATGTCGTTGCCGCTGGTGGATGCCGAGGCCGTGCGAAAGGCTCGTTTCCGCGTATGCGTCGATGCCATAAACAGCGTCGGAGGGCTTGTGCTGCCGTTGCTGTTCGAGCGGTTGGGGGTGGAGTACACCATGCTCAACGGCGAGCCTACGGGCATATTCGCCCACAATCCGGAGCCGCTTGAGAAAAATCTCGGTGGCATAATGGACGAAGTGCGCCGTGGGGGCTACGACATAGGCATAGTGGTGGACCCCGACGTGGACCGTCTGGCATTCATCTGCGAGGACGGCAGCATGTTCGGCGAGGAATATACGCTCGTGGGCGTGGCCGACTATGTGCTGTCGCACACTCCGGGCAATACCGTGAGCAATCTCAGCTCGTCGCGCGCTCTGCGTGATGTCACCATAAACCACGGCGGTGTCTACGCCGCGGCAGCCGTGGGCGAGGTAAACGTTGTGGCCAAGATGAAAGAGGTGGGTGCCGTGATTGGCGGCGAGGGCAACGGCGGGGTGATTTATCCCGAGTGCCATTACGGGCGCGACGCCTTGGTGGGCATAGCCCTGTTCCTCTCCTCGCTGGCGCGCAAAGGCTGCAAGGCGAGCCGACTGAGAGCCGCATTGCCGGCGTATTTTATGGCGAAGAACCGCATGGCTCTTGCGCCCGACACCGATATCGACGCAATTCTCGAGCGTGTGAAACAGCTTTACAAGGGCGAGAAAGTGACCGACATCGACGGGGTGAAGATTGATTTTGCCGACAAATGGGTGCATCTGCGCAAGTCGAACACTGAGCCCATAATCCGCATTTACAGCGAGGCCGCAACGCCGGAGGAGGCCGAAAGTATTGCGCAAGAAGTGATTGCCGTGATAAAAGGCTTCTGAGGTCGCCTGCCGAAAACCTGCGGACGACGGGATTGCCGGGCTTCAACGGAAGACACGACAAATCGAGATGAATCTGCTCGCAATCAACTGCAGTCCGCGTTGCAATGACAACGTGGCCGTCATTCCCGATGCCACGGAACGCCTGCTCCGCCGTTGCGCCTGCCTCGTGGGATGGTTTTAATGCCGCGCGGAGTGGATGGAGGGGCGAGTCGCACGGAAATGAGGTGGATTTTGTGCAATGTCCACGGGAAAATGTCTGTTCCAAGTCCATTTGAACATCGTCTTGAAAGCATGAGATGGCGGTGGCAGCGGGAAAACGGCGCTTGCCGCCCCCCAGCCACGACTGAGGCAGCATGGCACTGCGATGCCATAGGGTTGCCCCATTGATGTATCAGATCATCGCCGTGCCATGCGTGTGCCTTAACGCAAAAAATCAGAAAAATCTTTTGCCTTGTCTGCAACTTGCATTACCTTTGCACGAAACAAGCTTGGTTCGGGCAACCAGAACCGAACATTTGTGCTACGGGCACGGCCTTTATGTGGCACATGGACGAAAAGAGTAATGATGGCATGATGTCTTCCACGGCAACGAAACGGCATTAATTGAGAACTATATGATTTCTTTTGAAAACGATTACAGCAACGGAGCGCACCCGCTGGTGCTGCAAAGGCTGGTGGAAACAAACGGCGAACAGACGCTTCCCTACGGCTTCGACCGTTTCTGCGAGGAGGCGAAAGAGAAGATAAAGGCAGCCTGCGACGATGATGATGCGGTGATTTTCTTCCTCGCCGGCGGCACCCAGACCAACGCCACGGTAATAGACTCGTTTCTATACCAGTACGAGGGCGTGATTGCCATAGACACAGGGCACATCAATGTGCATGAGGCCGGGGCCATAGAGTTCACGGAACACAAGATAATAACCATACAAGGCCACAATGGGAAGATGCGCGCCGCCGACCTGAACAAGTATCTCGAAGACTTCAAGCACGATGGAAACAATGCCCATTCGGTGTTTCCCGGCCTTGTCTACATAACATTCCCCACCGAACTCGGAACGCTTTACAGTGCGGCCGAATTGGATGCCATCTACGATGTGTGCCGCAAAAACCGCTTGCCGCTCTACGTAGATGGCGCGCGTCTGGGCTATGGCCTCATGGCTCCGGGCAACGACATCACCCTGCCATACCTCGCCCGCCATTGCGATGCGTTCTACATTGGCGGCACGAAGATTGGGGCACTGTGCGGCGAGGCCGTGGTGTTCACGCACAACAATGCCCACCGCCACTTCTTCACCATCCAGAAGCAGCACGGGGCGCTGATGGCAAAGGGGCGGCTCCTTGGCGTGCAGTTTGACGCCTTGTTCACAGATGGGCTTTATTTCGACATATCCCGTCACGCCATTGACATGGCGATGAAAATGCGGGAAATATTCGAGGAAAAGGGATTCAGGTTCTGGATGGACTCGCCTACGAACCAACAGTTCATAATAATGCGCAACAGCGACGTGGAAAGACTGCAGCGCGACGTGATTTTCACCCATTGGGGAATGGCCGATGAAGACCACACCATCTGCCGTTTCGTGACCAGTTGGTCGACCACAGATGCCGAATTGGAGTTGCTGCGCTCACTGCTCTGACAGGCAAAGGCCGTGAACGGCCATGCCATCATAGGTGTTCACGGCAACGACCACGGAGTCGGCGGATATGTCGGAGCATCTTACGCTTAGGTAATATTTCGATGAATAATATTCCGGTACGCCTCCCTGGTCGTGGTAGAACCGCAGGTAGGCAACGTTAAGTCCGTCGGGGGTGGCGGCCACAGAGTCGCGCACGATGCCCACAACGTGCAGCGAGCCATCGCCGCCGCCGCTGCCCACTTTCAAGTAAAGACCCATGTTAAGATATTTTCCGCTGGCACTCACCCATACGCTTTCCAAGTCGACAGGGTCGGTGGACACCGAATCAAAGCGCTCCTCCGGCAGCACCGCCAGCACGGGCACCTCCACCAGGCTGCGGGCCTTGACTACGTTGCCATCTGAAACATCATAATAAAATATGGCACGGTATAGCGTGTCGGGAGTGTCCACCCACGATGCGCTGACTGCCGAGGCCAATGCCAGGGAATCTCCGCCGTCGGTCAGCACATAGTCCACGGTGCCCTCCGCGTTGGAATGCGCCTCTACGAATTCGGCTGTCATCAGGGAATATTCGCCATCGCCGGTATCATAACTGTTTATCTCGCAAGCGGCGAGGACGAACAAGGGTATAAAAAGCAGGCCTTTTTTCATGAGTGGATATTTTGTTTGCGGCGGCGGCACGGACGTTTTCGGCCGAAGTGCCGCCGCGCTTCAGTCGATTTGCTTCCCAATGGCAGCCAGATGGTTGAACACCGGATTTGCATACATGGTGTAAATCCTTTCATGCAGGAAATCATCGTCTTTGTTCTGCAAGTCTATCAGGTTCACCCGACTGTCCACATATTTGCGGAAAGCGTCTTTTTCCGCAGCCGTATAGTTGGCATCAAAGGTATTCCGCTTCTTCAGCAAGTCGGCCGCAATGTAATTTACCGGGTATAGAACATAGTTGCTGTGTATTTCCCTGTCAATATGCCGCGCCACGGCGTTAAACAGTTCACCCTTTGGCATGTCGGTGTCAATGGTGTCCAAAAAGCCGTCTATGCAGGCGGCACAGCGGTATCTCACGCGCCCCTTGAAGCCAAGGATGCCCGTCTTCATGCTGAGCACGTCGTCATCTTTGGTCTTTTTCCATCCCTCCACATCACGTCGCATTTGGAATTCCCACGCTTTCAGATAGTCGCATGGGTCGTATTCATATGAGATGGACAGCGGCACGATATGCAGTTGTCGAAGCCTGTCAACCGCAGAGCCATCGCCGCCCATGGCCATCATCTTCAGTATTGACGGCTGTGTGCGGTCGTTGCTGTCCTTGGCGCGCCCCTCGCGCTGCGCTATCCAGATGTTATCGCGTTTTTTCTGAATCACGTAGTGCATGTATTCCCCCAGTCGCTTGCTGCAGGCCAACATTTCTTTCACTCTTGCGCTGCGTTCCACTATGAACGACTTGTTTATCCGAACAAGGTCTTTTATCCACGGGGCGGCCAAGAGATTGTCGCCGATGGCTATCTCACAGGTCGTCTCAAAGTCGGCGTCGATCAGCAACTTGTCGAGTATCGTAGAGTCGAGCACTATGTCGCGGTGGTTGCTGACGAATGTGTAGCGTCCCTTGCGGTCAAGGGCGCGGGCATCCATGTCGCAGTCTGTGCACTTCTCTTTAATCAGCCTGTCAACGAAGCCGTGGCATAAGTTGATCTGAAAGTCCAGCGAAGTCTTGCACTGGCGTATCTTCCGGGCCAACGCATCCATTGGAATGCCGGGCATGGCAAAACCCAGCACCGCCACGAACTGTTCGTCGGCCAGCAGCCTGTCGAACGCCATCGGCAACTCTTCCGGCTCAAATGGCCGTATGGCATCAAAGCGTCTTAACTCGTCATCCATGTTGGTTGTCGGTTAATGGCATGCCGTCATGCGAATTGGTTTTCCACTATCTCTGTGAGCACGTCTGTCATGGTCAGTCCCGCCGCTTTCACCTGCTGCGGTATGAGACTGGTGGGCGTCATGCCCGGCGTAGAGTTTATTTCGAGCATGTAAATCTTGTCCGTCTCAACGCCATCGCTTCCGAGGCCGCGCCCTATGATGTAGTCAATGCGTATCATGCCATTGCAGTGCAGGATGTCGTAGATGTGGCTCGTGAGTTCGCTCACGCGGCGTGCCGTGTCATTGCTCAGGCGTGCCGGTGTTATTTCGGTCACCTGTCCGTTGTATTTCGCGTCGTAATCGAAGAACTCGTTCTTTGTCACCACCTCCGTGGCGGGCAGCACCACCGTCTTGTCTTGCGTCTTGTAGCATCCCACCGATATTTCCGTGCCCTCGATGTAGGCCTCCACCATCACCTCCGGGCTTTCGAGCATAGCCTTGCGTATGGCCGGGGCAAGCTGGTCCTTGTTCTTCACCTTGGTTATCCCAAAGCTACTGCCATTGGACGCCGGTTTCACGAAGCATGGCATACCTATGCGCTTCTCCACCTCATCGTCACTCACTATTTCCTCGTAGCCGCTGCGTATGAGCAGGCTGTCGGCCACGAGCACGCCATAACCGCGCAGGTATTGGTTGAGCACGAACTTGTTGAACGTCATGGCTTCCACCAACACATCGCTTGTGGAGTAGGGCAGTCCTATCAGATCGAAGTATCCTTGCAGTACCCCATTTTCCCCGGGTGTGCCGTGAATGGTTATGTATGCGTAGTCGAATGGCACCGACTTGCCGTCTTTCATGAAAGAGAAGTCGTTGAGGTCTATTTTAGATGTGGTGCCATCGTGCAGGTCCACGTTCCAGTCAAGCCCCCTGACATCCACTATATATACGTTGTAGCGTTCCTTGTCGAAGAACGAGTAGAGCCCCTGTGCCGAACGCATCGACACATCGTGTTCCGATGAGTCGCCACCGCACACGATGGCAATGTTTCTCTTTTTCCTTTCCATCAGTTTATCTTATGTTTAGACTTGCCTTTATGTATTTCCTCCACTTGTCGATGAGAGCCTCCATGTCTGCGGGCAGTTCCGCAGTGAAGTCCATCCTGCGCCCGGTGCGCGGGTGGCTGAAGCCCAGCGTTCGGGCGTGCAGAGCCTGTCGGGAACACAGCTTGAAGCCGTTGGCCACAAACTGGCGGTAACTGGCAGTGCGCTCGCCTCGGAGTATTTCCGTGCCGCCGTAGCGTTCGTCGCCGAACAGAGGGTGTCCTATGTGCTTCATGTGAGCCCTGATTTGGTGCGTGCGCCCTGTCTCCAGGATGCATTCCACCAGCGTCACATACACCAGGCGTTCCACCACGCGCCAATGCGTCACTGCGGGCTTGCCCGTTTCAGAGCCAGGAGCGAACACCGCCATGCGCAAGCGGTCGTGCGGGTCGCGCCCGATGTTGCCCTCCACTGTGCCGCTGTCATCCTCCATGTTGCCCCACACGAGCGCGAGGTAACTGCGGCGCGTGGTCTTGTTGTAGAACTGTGCGCCCAGCGATGTTTTCGCTTCGGCAGTCTTGGCCACCACAAGCAGTCCGCTCGTGTCCTTGTCTATGCGGTGTACCAAGCCCACTTGCGGGTCGTTAGGGTCGTAAGAGTCGAGTCCGCGCAGGTGCCACGCCACGGCGTTCACCAGTGTGCCGCTGAAGTTGCCGCAGCCCGGGTGAACAACAAGTCCAGGCGACTTGTTCACCACCATCAAGTCATCGTCTTCATAAACCACGTCAATGGGGATGTCCTCAGGTTCTATGGTCGTGTCGTAGTGCGGGCGGTCGAGCATCAGTGTCACCACCTCGCCCGGCTTTACCTTGTAGCTCGACTTCACGGCGCACCCGCCTACATGCACGAAACCAGCGTCGGCGGCTTTCTGGATGCGGTTGCGGCTCGAGTGTTGCAACTTCTCCGCCAGAAACCTGTCGACACGCACCGGCGTCTGGCCACAATCCACCTCCACGCGGAAGTGCTCATAGAGCGTCTGTCCGTCGTCATCGGCCATGTCATCGTCGGCTTTTGCCTTGTCTATGTCATCGTATGTCATTCTATGCTGTCAGCCGCTGTCATCTGTCCGTCGTAAATCTCGTCGCTTTCCTCTGCGGGCGGACCCTCCACCACTTCAAACTCGTCTATGTCAGTGTAGTCGCTGAGAAATCCGGTGTTCACGAAGTCGTCTTCCACCATGGTGCTGTCGGCATACATTCCGTTGCCCACGAGCAACTTCAGCGGCACGTCGATAGGCACGCGGTCACCTGCGGCGACGCTGCGTCCGCGGGCTTCGATGCCATAGACCCAATCTTTCTCTCCGGTAACGTCTTCCGGTTCCAACAGTATGAAGCCCATGGCGCGCAGTCGCGCTTCCGCGTCGCGTACGCTGCTGTTGTCAACGAGGTCGGGAATGGTTCGTGTCGGTGTCGATTCGGAGTTTACTGTCACATGTATTATGTGCCCCGTCTTTACTTTCGCGCCACCGGCAGGGTTTTGCAGCAACACGCAATCGGCAGGCATCTGTTTGTTGTATGCCGTGTCGCTCACTTCTATCCTCAGGCCGTCATACTCTATCAGAGCCTTGGCCTTGGCAAACGTCATGCCTTTCACGTCGGGCACAGGTATTTCTTCGCCATGACGGGTATAGGCCTCAAGTCCGTATTTCAAGCCCACGAGCAGCACGGCCAATACGATGGCCATGGCTATGAGGTTGCCCCACACGTACTTGTCAAGGAGTTTCCTGAAAAATTCTTTTGACTTCATCTGATGCTGCTATGTCGGTTCGCCGACAGTGAGCACGGCCTTGCACCCTCGCCCTGCCGTACATCCACCACCTCACGCGGAGAATGCGTTTCCCCTCCGCTGTCTGAGTATGGTTTGTCTACTGCAAAGATAATGCTTTTGATTCTCCCTGCAAAGAAAATGGTGCTTTTTTAAATTAACGCCTGCATTTTGGTGATGTGCAAACCGCTGTCCGTACACTTCAAGAAAAAGCAAAACAATCGTCTGGCCGGACAAGGCTTTTGAGTAGCAAAAGACGGCTTCTCTTCTCCTTTTACCAAAAACGCACGATGGGTGGAGAGTCGAAATCTTCACCCATCGTGCGGTCTTTCCTTTCGAGATATGTTTCTGTCGGTTACTTTCCGTGATGTTCGTCAGAGACAGTGAGCTTCTTGCGTCCCTTGGCGCGGCGGGAAGCCAGCACCCTGCGACCGTTTTTCGTTGACATCCTTTCACGGAAACCGTGCTTGTTCACTCTTCTCCTGTTGTGCGGCTGAAATGTTCTTTTCATTGCTTTCTATTTTTTATCGTTATTGTTCGCATACTTTGGGCTGCAAAGATAGTCATTTTTTTTGAATTCCACAAACGCACAGGCCTTTTTAAGTTGCAACGCCCCTTTTACCTTAAAAAAAGTCTGTGTCGTGTGAGCCGCAGTTTGTCCTTGTCATGCCTCTGTCAGCACACCTTGCTGCCCGGGGCTACTTGCTCCATGACGGTGGTCACGCTCAATTTGCCGCCTTGGTCTTCGGCAGACAGTATCATTCCCCTGCTCTCGATGCCCATGAGTTTGCGTGGCGCGAGGTTGGCTATGAAAAGCACGTCCTTGCCAACAAGCTCTTCGGGGCTGTAGAACTTGGCGATCCCGCTCACTATGGTGCGGTCGAAGCCGCTGCCATCGTCAATGGTGAACTTCAATAGTTTGTCGGCCTTTTCCACTTTTTCGCACGCTTTGACGTGCCCCACGCGGATGTCCATCCTTTCAAAGTCGGCAAAATCAACGGTGTCTTTCACCAGGGCTGCCTTGTGGGCGTCGGCCTCGTTGGCTTGCTTTGCGTCATCGAGTTTCTTGAGTTGGTACTCTATTGCTGCGTCGTCAATCTTTTCGAACAGCAGTTCCGGCTCGTCGAGGTGATGGCTCGGCACGAGCAAGTCGGTGCGTCCAAGGCTTCCCCAGTCGGTAGTGTCCATGTTTATCATGCGGCGCAGGCGCGCGCTGCTGAATGGCAGGAATGGTTCGAAGGCTATGGCAAGGTTGGCCACAATCTGCAACGACACGTACAATACCGTCTCAACGCGCTTCGGGTCGGTTTTCCACACTTTCCACGGCTCGCATTCCGCTATGTAGCGGTTGCCTATGCGTGCCAGGTTCATGGCCTCTTTCTGTGCGTCGCGGAACTTGAAGGCGTCGAGCTGCGCTTCCAGTCTCTCCTTCACGTCGGCAAACTCGGCGAGAGCCTGGCGGTCTGTCTCGGTCAGCTCGCCGCACGGGGGCACCACGCCGTCCCAGTACTTCTTGGTGAGTTGCAGGGCGCGGTTGACAAAGTTGCCGTAGACGGCTACCAACTCATTGTTGTTGCGGTCTTGGAAGTCGCGCCACGTAAAGTTGTTGTCTTTCGTCTCGGGAGCGTTGGCGGTGAGCACGTAGCGCATCACGTCCTGCTTTCCGGGCATCTCCACGAGGTAGTCGTGCAGCCACACGGCCCAGTTGCGCGACGTGGAAATCTTGTCGTTCTCAAGGTTCAGGAACTCGTTCGCCGGCACGTTGTCGGGCAGGATGAACCCTCCGTGAGCCTTTAGCATTGAGGGGAACACGATGCAATGGAACACGATGTTGTCTTTGCCGATGAAATGCACGAGGCGTGTCTCTGGGTCTTTCCACCACGTCTCCCAGTCGTCGGGCATCAGCTCCTTTGTGTTCGATATGTAACCGATGGGCGCGTCGAACCATACGTAGAGCACCTTGCCCTCGGCTTCCTCCACGGGCACGGGTATGCCCCAGTCGAGATCGCGCGTCATGGCGCGCGGCTGAAGGTCGAGGTCGAGCCAGCTCTTGCACTGTCCGTAAACGTTTGGCCGCCACTCCTTGTGCCCTTCGAGAATCCACTGCTTGAGCCAGTCTTGGTATTCGTTCAGCGGCAGATACCAGTTCTTGGTCTTTCGCAGCACTGGCTTGGAGCCGCTGATGGTCGACTGCGGGTTAATCAGTTCCGTGGGGTCGAGGTCGCTGCCGCACTTCTCGCACTGGTCGCCGTAAGCCTTTGGGTTATGGCAGTGCGGGCACTCGCCCGTTATGTAGCGGTCGGCCAGGAACTGGTGGGCTTCCTCATCGTAATACTGCTCGCTTTCGCGTTCCACCAGCTTGCCGTCGTCATATAATTTGCGGAAGAAGTCGGAAGCCGTCTTGCTGTGAATGTCAGACGTGGTGCGGCTGTATATGTCGAACGATATGCCGAAGTCCTCAAAGCTCTTCTTTATCATGGCATGATATCTGTCCACGACGGCCTGCGGCGTGATGCCCTCTTTCTTCGCGCGGATGGTGATGGGCACGCCGTGCTCATCGCTGCCGCAGATGAAGCGCACGTCATCACCCTTGAGGCGGAGATACCTTGCGTATATGTCGGCCGGAACGTAAACGCCTGCCAAGTGGCCTATATGCACGCCGCCGTTGGCGTATGGCAGTGCCGCCGTCACGGTGGTGCGCTTGAAATGCTTTTCTCCTTTATTCATAGATGCTTGTGTTTCTTTTCCGACTGCAAAGTTACTGCAAATTATCGAGTGTCAGAAACAAAACGCCGATTATTTCAAGACTGAACCGCCGACGGGCTATGATGTGTATGCCCGGATCTTCGCAGATTTAGTTGTGATCAGATTTATCCTCGTGTTCATGAATCTTTTCCTTGTTCATTGTCTTCATTCTTGTCTTCCCATTCTTTCTTTTTTCTTGCTTCGTCTTGCTTTTGTTTCGATCTATATATTAGGTATGCCCCGAGTACAGCCCAGAAAGCACCTCCAATGGGAGAAGAGTGTCCAATCAACGCGCCGATGAATGAAAGGCTGCCCAAAATTAGAAATATCCATCCACAAGTTTTCATGTCATTACTTATTATCTTTATTTATATCGACAAAATGAACGTCGTCTTTCCTCTTGGAGCATAAGACGACAATCAATCCTAACAATAGATTGATGAAAGACAGCGCAAAGGCCCAGCCAAACCCTATCACACGCTTTTTGCCAAGACAGCCGATTCCATAGGCCAAAGCCACGTGGATTGCGAAGAAAAACAAATATTCCATAAGCTTATATCTTTATGTTAAGTTCTTTTATCGCACGCTCCTTGAGTTTGCATAACTCATCGTAGTTGTGCTTGCTGTTCACGACTTGTGCAAATA
>CAZKMT010000044.1:0-18280 GCA_964554115.1 uncultured Prevotella sp. | reverse complement strand
AAAATCTTTATACTGCGTATAAGCGGAAAAGCCTTTGAACCGCTTACGCTAAGCAGAGGCCGCGTCCATCTTCAGGACACACGCTCCCCACTCTGGCAAAGCAATCTCCACAAGCCCGTCTCGAACCATGTTCAGGGTCTGCACACGGCCGCCCATCAAGTCCGTCGCATCCCTTTCCGCCTCATTCATGCCAAGGCAATCAAAGGCGTGAGACGGTATGCGCACTTTCACGTCCGCCGGACGACCGTCAAAATTCACCACAACGAGAATCAACTCATCTTCAGCCTTGCGCAAGAAAGCATAATGACAATCGGGATTGAAACAAGATGAATGCGGATTTGCATACATCAAGTCGAAGAAATCACCATCACAGATGGCCTTTTCCGTGGTGGCGATGCGCAACACTCTCCCATATATGGCGCATAGCTCGCGCTCTTCACGCTTCAGCTTCCCCTCCGCACTCCTGCGCAATGAGCCGACAGACCAATAGTCAAATATGGTGGTGCGCCCGTCGCAGCCGCTATATCCCTCCTTGTCCATGCCGCGCTCTCCGTATTCCTGGCCTGCATAGAGCATGAAAGGATTCTGCCGCATGAGCACGCTCGCCACAAAAGCAGGCACTCCACGGTGGCCATTGCCGGCGAAGAAGTCGCTTGCTATGCGCTGTTCATCATGGTTTTCCAGAAAATACAGCATGTTGTCGCGTATGTCATCGACAGCCTGCCATGCCCACGTGATTGCCGCAGCCGACTTTGTCCCGCATGTCACGGCACGCATCGTATCATACATTCCCACCTTGTCATAGAGATAATCGAACCCCGACGCTATGTAACGGCGGTATTCCGACGGGTTGTAAACCTCGCCGATAAATATGATTCGAGGAAACTCTTCCTTCACTTTGCGTGTGGCCCACCGCCAAAATTCAGACGGAACCATCTCCGCCATATCGCATCTAAAGCCATCGATGCCTTTCTTCGACCAAAAGAGAAGTATGTCGAGCATCTTCTGCCAAGTGTCCGGTATTGGACAGAAGTGCCCCACACGTCCCGCATAATAATCAACGCCATAATTAATCTTTATGGTTTCATACCAATCATTGATACCCGGCGACGGGTCAAAATGGTCGTTGCCTGTGGCCTTAGCGGGAAACTCGGAATACGGCACCAGTCCATCGGCATCCAAACTGAAGCGCGGAGAGAACTTGCATCCCGGACAATAATAGAAATTGTTGCCCGCATCAAAACCGCGCTCCACATTGTCTGTCTCGCCAAGATCCGCCACTCCGCTTGGCTTGCATATCGAATGGTATTGCCGCGCCACATGGTTGGGCACAAAGTCTATTATGACTTTCAGTCCATTCTCGTGCGTCCTGTCGACCAACGCACAAAATTCCTCCATGCGCTTGTCCACATCCACAGCCAAGTCGGGGTCTATGTCATAATAGTCAGTGATGGCGTATGGCGAACCGGCCGTGCCTTTCACTATTGCCGGATGGTTGCGCGGAATGCCGTGCCCGGTGTAATCCGTCTGCGTGGCATGGCGTATCACGCCGGTGTACCACACATGGCTTATGCCCATCGAGCGCAGTCTCTTCAAGACACCGGCGTCAATGTCGGCCATTTTTCCGCAACCATTTTCGGCAATCGTGCCGTTCTCCTTGGATGGAACGACCCGATTGCCGAACAGTCTGGTGAAAATTTGATAAATGATAACCTTACTATCCATGTCCTGTCTGCGTCACGACGCACACGCCTACGCCACTGCCACACAATGGCGCAGCCGATGCGTCACTCTATACCGTGGACGGCGACTGTCTTGTCGATGCGTCCAATCATGCCTTGAAGAGCCTTTCCGGGGCCGCATTCCGTGAAATCGTCGGCACCATCGGCAATCATGTTCTGCACACATGACGTCCAGCGCACGCTGCTCGTAAGCTGCGCGATGAGGTTTTCCTTTATTTCTTCGGGGGCTGTGTGCGGTTTGCCATCAACATTCTGGTAAACAGGGCACCTGGGTGCAGAGAACGATGTCTTCTCTATGGCCTCCTGCAACTCATCCTTTGCAGGCTGCATCAGCGGCGAATGGAAAGCGCCGCCCACCTTCAAGGGCAAGGCACGCTTGGCGCCCGCAGCCTTCAGCTTCTCGCAAGCCTCACTCACGGCTTCTATGTTACCCGAAATGACCAGCTGTCCGGGACAGTTGTAGTTTGCAGGCACTACGACATGCCCATCGCCATTGACCTCTGAGCATACTGCTTCCACCTTTTCGTCCGACAAGCCCACTATCGCAGCCATCGTAGACGGAACCATGTCGCAAGCCTTTTGCATGGCCATGGCACGCGCATACACCAATCGCAACCCATCTTCAAAGCTGAGCGCGCCGGCCGCCACCAATGCGGAGAACTCGCCAAGAGAATGGCCTGCCACCATCGATGGACAGAAAGCGTCGCCCATGCAAAGCGCGGATACGACGCTATGCAAAAACACGGCCGGCTGTGTCACCTTTGTTTGCTTCAGCTCTTCGTCCGTTCCGGAAAACATTATGTCCGTAATGCGGTAACCAAGAATATCGTTTGCCTTTTCAAAAAGTTCCTTGGCTGACTGTTGGTTGTCGTAGAGCTCCTTGCCCATGCCGACAAACTGTGCCCCCTGTCCAGGGAAAACAAATGCTTTCATCTACTCTTAATTTAATGATTCTTATAAATATAGGAACACTATTTAGGCGGCAAAATTACTACTTTTTCCCGATATGCACAAATAAATCAACGGCTAACAAAACCTTTAGCGACCTAAATTGTCTCCATGGATTTTGTCAGCCAATCAGCAATGTAGCATGAAAACAACGTTGACACCATTCCGCATCACGCCGTCTGCATATACCTGAGCAGCTCTTTCTGCCGTTCGCTGAGACCTGTCGGCAACTTTACATTGTAAGCGATTATCAAGTCGCCATACGTACCGTCGCCCCGGTCATAGCCCTTGCCACGCAGGCGCACTTTCGTCCCGTTTTGGGTTTCCGGCTTAACCTTAAGTTTTATTCGTTCACCGGTCTTCAGCTGTATTACTATTTCGCCACCGAGCAAGGCCGTGTACAGGTCGATGTTCACGTTTGCATTCATCTCGCCTGCGTGTTGTCGGGCACCGCCACAGCCACCGAAACCGCTACCACGCCGGCGACCGGAGTTGCCAAACAGCTGCTCGAAGAAAGAGCTGAAGCCGCCCCCTCCCATACCGCTGAAGCCACTGAAGTCGAACCCATCAAAAGGAGACCCTCCAGACTGGCCATATGCGCCTCCGCCTGCGGCATTGTAGGCGTCGGCATTGCGCCATTGCTCACCGTACTGGTCGTATTTTTTTCTTTTTTCCGGATCGCCGATAACATCATAAGCCTCTTGGAGAGCCTGAAACTTGGCCTTGGCCTTGGGGTCATCAGGGTGCAAATCAGGATGGAATTGCTTGACACGCTTCAAGTAAGCATCCCGCACTTTATCCTGAGAGATACCGCGATCCACACCGAGAATCTTGTAATAATCTATAAACGCCATATTTTTTGCCTCCACTTCTTTTCATTTTTCACAGCAAAAAATGTGCCGACTACGACTTTCCGCATAAACTTTTTCACCAAATGTACACCATCTTCCTTATGGACATGGTAAATGTCCAAAACGGGGAAACGGACAAATTCATGAAGTTCAAAAACAGAAAGCACAATGGTTTCATCTGCGTTTGCGGATGGCCTGCGGAAAGCAGCCATGACACATGGAACGCAGAACGTTTTTTCCTAACAATAACAACAGTAAATTGTTGTCGGCGTATGGCCGGCACACAATCTGCGGATTATCCTGGATATTGCCGCAACACTGACAAAAGCTTGCTGTTTTCGGTTTTCGTTCCTATGGTTATACGCAAGCAGTCGTCGCAAAGGGCTACGTTGCTACGGTTGCGGACGATTATGCCATGCCCGACAAGGTATTGATACACTTTCGCGGCATCGGCAACCTCCGCGAGGAAAAAGTTGGCGTCAGTTGGATAAACCCTCCTGCATAGCGGCAACATGGCAAAGGCTTCTATCACGTGGCCACGCTCTTGCAATACAGATTGCACACATTTTTCAACCTCGAGTGGAGCCTTCAGCATCTTTATCGCCTGCATCTGGTTAGGTGTGCTTATGTTGTAAGGATACTTGACCTTATTAAACAACGCGATGATTTCTTTCGAAGCAAAGGCCATTCCCAACCGTATGGCCGCGCATCCCCATGCCTTGCTCATGGTGTTGAGCACTATGAGGTTGGGGAAGCGTTGCAAGTCGTGCCTGAAAGCCCTCTCCTTTGAAAAATCGCTGTAAGCCTCGTCTATCACCACGATTCCGTCAAAGGAGTTGAGTATTTTTATCGTTTCCGTGCGGCTGAGAGCGTTTCCCGTTGGGTTGTTGGGGCTGCAGAGCCACACTATCTTCGTATTGGCATCGCAGGCCTCCAGCATTTTTTCAGCATTTAGTCGGAATCCATCATCCAGCAATACAGGCCTGTATTCAATGTCGTTCATATCTGCGCACACTTTATACATGCCATACGTAGGCTCTATGGCCACTACATTGTCGATGCCAGGCCGCGCTAAACATCTGTAAGATAAGTCTATGGCCTCGTCACTGCCGTTGCCAAGGAATATGCAACTTTCGTTTACGCCCTTGAGTTGCGCCAGCAAAGCCTTCAATTCTGTCTGCAACGGATCCGGGTATCTGTTGTATGGAGCGTTATAAGGACTTTCGTTGGCATCGAGGAATACCATTGCGTCCTTTCCGCTGTACTCGTTACGCGCGCAACTATATGGCGACATGTTCCAAATGTTTGGCCGGGTAAGTTCTTTCAAGTCTCTCATCGCTTCAAGATAATGTTTTGTCAGCTTAATGCTTCGTGGCATAGGCATCACTCTTCTGCCGCGCGTTGTATGCTTTTGAGTCGCAGGGTCATGGCGTTCCTGTGGGCCTCGAGACATTCGGCGGTGGCCATTGTCTCCACAGCAGGCCCTATCTTGCGTATGCCATCGGCCGAAATGTGTTGGAAAGTGATTTTCTTGCAGAAACTGTCAAGGCTTACACCACTATAAGCTTTGGCATATCCATTTGTCGGCAAAGTGTGATTGGTGCCGCTGGCATAGTCGCCCGCGCTCTCGCAAGCATACTTCCCGAGGAACACACTGCCCGCGTTTGTCACCATTCCGGCCAGACGCTCATAATCCTTTGTCTGTATGACGAGATGTTCCGGGGCATACATGTTCGCCAAAGCCATGGCTTCCTCAACATTGTTTACAAGTATCATCATGCTGTTGTCCAATGCCTTTGCCACAATGTTCTTCCGAGGAAGAACATCCATTTGCATAGACATTTCGTCCTCGACCTCACCAAGCAGCTTCCGGCTCGTGGTTATTAGCACCACTTGGGAGTCAACCCCATGCTCGGCTTGCGAAAGCAAGTCGGCAGCCACGAAAGCGGCATTGGCACTGTCATCGGCAATGACACACACTTCCGATGGCCCCGCAGGCATGTCGATGGCCACGTCACGGATGCTCACTTGCTGCTTGGCCTCCATCACATATTGATTGCCCGGGCCGAATATCTTGTACACTTTGGGAATGCTTTCCGTTCCGTAAGCCATGGCACCTATGGCCTGCACGCCTCCCACCTTGAATATTTTGCTGACACCGGCCATGCGCGCAGCCACTATTATGGCCGGATTCACCTTGCCATCGGTTCCCGGCGGCGTACACAACACTATCTCCTCGCAGCCAGCAATCGTGGCCGGGATGGCCAACATTAGCACCGTGCTGAAGAGAGGCGCCGTACCTCCAGGCACATAGAGGCCGACACATTGTATGGGAACGCTCTTTTGCCAGCAATCTACGCCCTCTGTCGTGGTGACCATCGTGGAACGGAACACCTGCGCTTCGTGGAACGACTTTATGTTGGCGTGGGCAAGCGACATGGCTTCCTTGAGGTCTGAGGGCACGAGGCGTTCCGCCTCGTCCAGCTCATCTTTCCCCACAAGCAGTGACTGCGGCGAGACATGGTCGAATCGCTCGCTATAGAGTCTCACGGCTTTGTCGCCGTTTGTCCTCACGTCTTGCAATATTTCTGCCACAACGCCATGCAGTTTGCCCGCATCAATGCGGGGCCTCCTCACAATCGTTGCCCATTGGCTTTGTGGTGGATATGTTATTGTCTGCATAAGCGTGCTTTTATAGAATCATTTTTTCTATTGGGGTTACCAAGATGCCTTGCGCTCCCATTTCTTTCAGTTTCCATATTATCTCCCAAAAGCAATCTCGGCTTATCACAGAATGGACAGAGCACCATTCCTCGTCAGCCAGAGGGATTACAGTGGGACTCTTCAAGCCGGGCAACACATCAATTATATCATTGAGCCTTGCCTTTGGAACGTTCATACGCACATACTTCTTGTCTTCGGCATTGTGCACGGCCTCAAGCCTGAAAAGCAAATCTTTCAAGGCTTCATTCTTACTCTCGCTTATGTGCATGTTGCCTATGAGCACGGCCTCGCTGTGCATCACCACTTCCACTTCACGCAAGTTGTTGCTCACTAAGGTAGAACCACTGCTCACGATGTCAAAGATAGCATCTGCAAGACCTATGCTTGGCGATATTTCCACACTCCCGTTTATCACGTGGATGTCTGCGGCCACGCCTCTTTCCTCCATGAAACGATGCAGTATCATGGGGTACGACGTAGCAATCTTTTTGCCGGCAAACCATTCAACGCCGTCGTAGACAGCATCCTTGGGAATGGCAAGTGAAAGCCTGCATTTGCCAAAGCCGAGACGGCTTATTATCTTTGCGTCTTCATTGCGTTCTGCAAACTCATTCTCGCCTACCACGCCGATGTCCGCCACACCGCTTGCCACAGTCTGCGGTATGTCGTCATCGCGAAGATAAAGCACCTCCAACGGGAAATTGGACGCTTGTGTCAGCAAAGTGCGCTTGCCTGCACTTATCTTGATGTCTGCCTCGGCCAACAGTGTCATTGTGTCCTCAAACAAGCGGCCTTTTGATTGAATCGCAATACGTAGCATGTATGAAAGTTTATACTAAAACGCGACAAAATTACGTAAAAAAAAACGATTGTGCAAGAAAAATATATAACTTTGCGTGCAAATCGTAAATGTTCTTGTGTCAAGTAGAATAAACATTGCATATTGTACAATGCCTATGACTGTGCAATCCGCTTGCATGGGTGCGTTGCTTTGCCTGCTGACATTATTGCTCACAGCCTGTTCGCAGGCAAAAGACGACTCTCTGTCTGCCATTTGGGGAGATGATTCGAAAGCCACGACAGATTCCGGCATCACATTAGACTTAAGCAAACTCCAATCCAACGGAGAAATGATAATGCTCACTCTCAGCAGTCCCGACACCTATTATGATTATCGCGGCAAACAGCTCGGCGCGCATTTCATGCTGTGCCAACAGTTCGCCAGCGCGATAGGCGTATCCTTGAGGGTGGAATTGTGCCGCGACACGCTGGAAATGTTGCGCAAGCTGAGGACGGGGGAAGCCGATGTCATAGTTTACCCACTGACACCAACGTCCATCGCCTCTGTGGATGACGCGGCAGACTTGGTCTTTTGCGGCCCGACTGTGGGCAACGACTCGGCGCGCTGGGCTGTCACTGCCGGGCAGCCGACATTGGCTGCGGCACTTGACGGATGGTACGAGAAGCCTATGCTCGATGCCGTGAAGCGCGAAGAGGCGTTCCTGCTGAGTGCGAAAAGCGTCAAGCGTCATGTGTATGCGCCTATGCAGAACCGTAAGGACGGTATAATCTCGCGCTACGACGGACTGTTTGTGAAATATGGCAGGAAGATACGGTGGGACTGGCGGCTGCTTGCCGCACAGTGTTACCAAGAGTCCACGTTCGACACTGACGCGCGTTCGTGGGCCGGAGCCTGCGGACTGATGCAGATAATGCCTGCCACGGCCGCCCATTTGGGACTGTCAATGTCAGACATATTTTCCCCGGAGGCAAACATTGCAGCCGCCGTGAAATATTTAGGCGAGATTGAAGATAAGTTTTCCGACGTGGAAAACAGGAATGAACGGATAAATTTTATATTGGCGAGCTATAACGGAGGCTATCATCACATAAGGGACGCAATGCGTCTGGCAGCCAAAGATGGAAAGAGTGACAAATCATGGGACGAGGTGTCGAAATACGTGCTGCTGCTCAGCGACCCCCGGTATTACCGCGACACCGTGGTAAAATATGGCTACATGCGGGGCAGTGAGACTGTTGACTATGTGGCCGGCATACGTCAGAGGTGGAAGCAATATGAAGGCGCGAGGACTGCCGCCTCGGGCACGTCAGGGCTTACGCCAAGAAAGGCGAAGCACCAAAAGGAAAAATATCGCCTGACAATCGATGGCGAGTGAAGCGACACGACCTGTCTACGGATTCCTGTAACATGCACAAACAGCCGTCTGTCCGCAAAAACGGTATGAACATTACACGTGAGACAGACGTATCACGATGGCTGTCTGCCTACCTGCGATGGATTGTCCGAAATGCTTTGCACGGATTCCCGCAAAAAAGTCGGTACGCAACAAACGGATGGTACGCGGAAGTAAACGGCCAATCAGAAACAAGCATTATCCAATCATTTGGATGCAACATAAAGGAACAATGGAAAAGAACAACATTTTGACGCCACATAGAATCAGCTCCGACAACATGGAGGCTGCCGGATTGCGACAACTCTATGAGGAAGCGTTTCCCAAAGAGGAACGGATTCCTTACGAAGACTTGGCCAGACTGATGGCCGTGATGCCGATAAACATGTCTGCATGGTACGACGGCGATGCGTTTGTGGGACTTACAATGGTGCTGGAGAGGCCCGATGTGTGCTGGTTTTGGTACTTTGCCGTGCGTGAGGACCTGCGGGGCAATGGCTACGGACAGCAGATATTGAATGCCATCAAAGAGCTTTACGCAGACAGGCCGCTTATCCTTGACATAGAATCGCCACGCCAGCCGTCCGGCAATTTGCCCCAACGGCGGCGGCGTTATCAGTTTTACCGGCGCAACGGGTTTGTGGACACGGGGGTGGGACGCACTTTCGAAAGCGTAGCATACGACATTCTCCTATTGGGTGGCGGCGGCTTCTCCGCCGCCACTTACGAAGCCTTGCTCGACGACTTGCGCCGCTGTTGGGATGCCATGCCTGCCGCGCAGTGAGCCATTTGCCACTGCAAGACGCCTTGCCACAATAGGCTTTACACGTCCCCGTCAATTGAAAAGGTACGATTAAGACTAATTCGCCCCTTCTTTCATCTTGTTGGCTATCGCTGCCTGCATCTTTGTCTTGTCTGACGAATGCTTCAGCACTTCGGCATCGATGTAGAACACTATTTCCTCGGCCAAGTTTGTAATGTGGTCGCCGGTGCGTTCCAGCCGCAGGAAAACGCTCTTGAAGTCTATGCATAAGCCTATCTTGTCGGGATGTTCTTTCGCATATTCCGTAAGGACGGCCGTCACTCCGGCGTTGATTTCGTCTAACAGATTGTCTTTCTCAAACAGACTGTTGGCCATGGAGATGTCTTCCTTCTCAAGCGCGAGCCTTGAGGTGGCGAGCATATCAATTACGCCATCCACCATTTCCTGCAACCTGATGCGCTTGAGCAGGTCTGCGTCGATGGGCACCCCGTCTTGCCTTATCACGAAACGAGCTATGTTTTCGGCAAAGTCGCCTATGCGTTCAAGGTCGGCGTTTATCTTGAGCATCGCCAGGGCAAACCGCAAGTCAATGGCCACCGGTGTGTACAGCACGAGAAAGTCTTCCACATCGCAATCTATTTTCAGCTCAGAAGCGTTCACCCTCTTTTCCCGTATGAGCACATCCCAGGCCTTTTCCTTGTCGGAAGATGGAATGGCTTCGCAAACATTTTTAATCTGGTCATAGACGAGTGTCCACATTTCCAGCACCTCCTTGCGTATCTTCACTAATTCATCATCCACAAATTTTACCATAATGATTATATCTTTTTTGTTTATCCGAATCGTCCGGTGATGTAGTTCTGCGTCTCTTCCTTTACCGGGTTGGTGAAAATCTTTGTCGTCTGGCCGTATTCTATGAGCCGCCCCAGATAGAAGAACGCCGTCTTGTCACTCACCCGGGTCGCCTGTTGCATGTTATGGGTGACGATGACTATCGTGTAGTCTTTCTTTATTTCGTGTATCAGCTCCTCCACCTTGGCTGTGGAGATAGGGTCAAGAGCCGATGCAGGCTCGTCCATGAGCAGCACCGATGGCGACACGGCCATGGCGCGCGCTATGCAAAGCCGCTGTTGCTGTCCGCCGGAAAGGGCGTAGGCCGACTTCTTCAGCTTGTCTTTCACCTCGTCCCACAGGGCGGCTCCGCGCAGCGACTCCTCCACCCGCTCGGCTATGAACGCCTCGTCTTTCACTCCGTTGACACGAAGTCCGTAAGCAACGTTCTCGTAGATGCTTTTCGGAAACGGGTTGGGTCGCTGAAACACCATGCCCACGTTCTTGCGGAGTTCGTCCACGTTCACCGAGCGGTCGTATATGTCATGTCCGTCTATGCTCACCGTGCCCTCCAAGCGGGTGTCGGCTATCAGGTCGTTCATGCGATTGAAAAGACGCAGGAACGTTGACTTTCCGCAGCCGGAAGGCCCGATGAAAGCCACCACCTCGTGTTCTTCTATGGTCATGTTGATGTCTTTCAATGCGTGGAACGCACCATAATAGAAATCGACATGACGTGCTTCAATCTTGCTCATTTGAATTATTGCTTGTTAGTTTGTCTTCAGCTTTTTCTGGAAGTAGTTGCGGAGCGCGTTCGCCAGCAGGTTCACCGCGAGTATTATCACCACCAGCACGAGTGCCGTGCCGTAGGCGATGGGCATCTGCTTGTCCATGTCGGTGCCGCTCGTGGCCAGCACGTAAAGGTGGTAAGGCAGAGCCATGCACTGATCGAACACGCTTTCGGGCAGTTGCGGCAGGAAGTAGGCGGCGCAGGTGAAGAGTATCGGGGCAGTCTCGCCCGACACACGGCCGAGAGCCAGTATCAATCCTGTGATGATGTTGGGCATACCCATTGGCAGTATGACGTGCCAGATTGTCTGGAGCTTCGTCGCCCCGAGAGCCAGGCTTCCCTCACGGAAACTGTCGGGTATGGCTTTAAGAGCCTCTTCAGTGGTGCGTATCACCAATGGCAATGCCAACAGCCCCAGCGTCAGCGAGCCTGCGATGATGCTGTCGCCAAAGCCAAGGAAGTTGACGAACAGCGACATGCCGAACAGTCCGAACACTATCGACGGTATGCCCGACAGATTGTTGGTCATCATCCGAATGAACCTCACCACCTTTCCTTTCGGCGCATATTCGTTCATGTATATTCCGCTCATGATGCCGAGGGGGAAAGCGAACAGTGCGCTGCCCACCATCAGGTAGAACGTGCCAACGATGGCAGGCCAGATGCCGCCGCCCTTCATGCCGTCCGTCGGCGGGGTGGTGATGAAGTCCCAGCTGAGAACCTTCGCTCCCTTTATGACGATGAAAGCCAATATGACGAATAAGATGGTGACGATGACGGCGCTCAGCACTCTGAACACTACGAATGCCACATTCTGTGCAAGCATCTTGCGCGCGTGATTGCCCGTCGTTGAGATTTTGTTGTCCATGTTCATTTGTTTTTGGAAGATATGTATTCCACGCTAAGGTTTATTATCATGGTGATGAAGAAAAGCACCACGCCCAGCATGAAGAGCGACTGATAGTGCGGCCCGCCGGCCGGAGCCTCTCCCAGTTCGGCAGCGATGGTAGCGGGAATGGTACGGAGCGGGTCGGTTATGGAAAGCGGTATCACGGCGGCGTTGCCCGTAACCATGAGCACGGCCATGGTCTCGCCGAACGCACGCCCGATGCCCAGCACCACCGCCGACGTTATCCCCGAGATGGAGTATGGCATCACTACCTTGTATATCGTCTGCCACTTTGAGGCGCCAAGCGCAAGGCTTGCCTCGCGCTGCGAGCGCGGACAGTTTTGCATGGCATCCTGGCTCACGGTGATGATTGTGGGCAGGGCCATGATGGCCAGCACTATCGCGCCGGCCAAACCACTCTCGCCGACCGGCAGTCCGAACACATCTTGCAGCAACGGCACCACGACAATGAGCCCGAAGAATCCGTAGACCACCGACGGAATGCCGTTGAGCAGCTCTATGACGGGCTTGAGGATGGAGCGCAGCCTGACAGAAGACACCTCAGACATGTAAATGGCGACAGACAACCCGAAAGGCAGGGCGAACAATATGGAAAACACCGTCACCCACACCGTGCCTAATATCAGCGGCATGAATCCGAACTGAGCGGCGGGTGTCGCCGTCGGGAACCACTCGTTGCCGCCAAACACTTCGCCAACCGAGATCCGGTGGGCTTTGAGCCGCTTGCCGGAAAAGCCGTCACCGCCCGTGAACTCATTGGGAACGAATGCCACTATACCAGTATGCTGCCTCACAAGACTGTCTATGCAGGTAGCGGCGTTCTCGTAATTGTCTCCGAGCTGCGCTTCGGTGAAAAAGTTGCCCATGTCTTCGAAGCGGAACACCATGATGGAGTCATGGTTGCCTCCCACATCCTCCCAGTTGGTTATGTCTTCATCGAACACCTCTTTTATCTGCCTGGCGTCCAGCTCATCCACCGGATTGCTTTTGTTCACTACCAACGAATAGCCCTCTTCGATGGTGTGCTGCGAAAACAGCCCCAAGCCTTCAGAGAACAGGAAAACGACTATGAGCAGTATCACCACGCTGGTGAGAAATCCGCTGCAAGTTATTATTCCACTGACGATTTTCTCTAACACCCTTTTCATTTTTGTCGTGTCTTGTTTTTCTTTTTCATCGGCAAAAGTAGGCCTATAAAATGAACAAACAATGACGCGGAAGTTACAATCGCGTTACACGAAAACCGCCACACAGTCTTTAACGAAATTGTAATGCGTTTGCACAAACCCCGTAACATATTAGTTTTTACTTCGCGTCGAAAACAAAAACTTAGAGACGCATGAAGTTACGCAACATGAATTTTATGAGGATGGCAGCGGGGGCTTTGATGGCCGTTGCCGTCCAGGCTGCCACCGCACAGAAGATAAAGGGCAGCGACACGGTGTTGCCCGTATCGCAAGAGGCAGCCGAGACCTACATGGAACACAACAGGGGAGCACGTGTCACCGTGACCGGCGGCGGCTCGGGCGTGGGCATATCGTCATTGCTTGACGGAACCACAGACATTGCCATGGCATCGCGCCCAATCAAATTCAGCGAGAAGATGAAGATTAAAGGCAGTGGCAAACAGTTGATGGAGGCCGTCGTGGCATACGACGCACTGGCGGTGGTGGTGAATCCGGACAACCCCGTGTCCAACCTCACACGCCGGCAGCTGGAAGACATCTTTCGCGGGAAGATAACCAACTGGAACCAAGTGCGCGACCAAGTGACGGGCAAATATGGAGAGAACCTTAAAATCATAGTGTACTCGCGCGAAACGTCATCGGGCACGTATGAATTCTTCAAGACCAGCGTGCTCAACGAGAAAAACTACATGGCGGGGGTGCTGTCGATGCCGGCCACGGGGGCTGTGATACAATCCGTCAGCCAAACACGTGGTGCCATCGGCTACGTGGGCATGGCGTATATCAACGAGCGAGTGAAAGCCGTCAAGGTGTCATACGACGGCAAGAACTTTGTATATCCAAGCATGTCAACAGGGCGTAACCACACTTATCCCATCATACGCGAACTTTATTATTACTACACCGAAGACAAGAACAATGTGGTGAAGCCATTCCTTGACTATCTGCTGTCTGACGCCGGACAGAAGATAGTGATGAAAAGCGGCTATGTGCCGGTGCGTTGAGACTGCACGAAAAAGAAGAACGTAGCGGCAGGCGTGCGATGCATGGCGGTAAATAATGTTTACAAATGCGTTGGCCGCCATGCAACGGCTGCCGCTTTAGGTTGCGAAACAGGGCGTTTCGTGGGGTGAAACGGCCTGTTTCGCCCTCCAAAATGAGCCGTTTCGCAACCTGAAATGGCATATTTCGCAAACCACCTGGGAATCAATTACTTACAATCCGTCACAATAAGCGACAACAAAGCCGCGTGCGTTGCGAAATATTTTTACAAAATTCCCTTTTGACACAGGCCGGGCTGCAAAGGGCACACCGGCGCATGTATTCCCAAATAAAGAAGCTTTCGCATACGACCTTTCGACCGATAAAAGCGACAAAGCCACAAAAAGAAAACAAAAACGGACTGTTATTAAAAAACTTTGTGTAATTTTGCAGATGTAATAACTTAAGTTCATAGACTTGATAGAGAAGCATATCGTTCTGGAGGACATTGACCCACTGATATTCTACGGTGTCAACAATGCCAATTTGCAGATGATCAAGGCGCTTTTCCCTAAACTGAGAATTGTGGGGCGCGACAACGTCATACGTGTTCTCGGCGACGGGGAACAGATGAGTGTCTTTGAAGGCAACATTGAGACGATGCGCAAGCACGTATTGAAATTCAACTCTCTGAAGGCGGAAGACATCATTGACATCTACAATGGCGACAAGACCCAGGACGACATTCCCGAAGGCGTGCTTGTGTATAGCGTCAGCGGCCGCCCGATAAAGGCACGCAGCGAAAACCAACTGAAGCTGATCGAGGCATACCAAGACAATGACATGGTGTTCGCCGTGGGCCCTGCGGGCACGGGAAAGACATACATAAGCATCGCGTTGGCGGTGAAAGCGCTGAAAGAAAAGTCTATAAAGAAAATAGTGCTGAGCCGCCCCGCCGTTGAGGCCGGCGAGAAACTGGGATTCCTGCCGGGCGACATGAAAGACAAGATAGACCCATACCTCCAGCCACTGTACGACGCGCTGGAAGACATGATACCCGCCGTGAGGCTCCAAGAGCTCATGGAGAAGCACGTCATACAGATAGCCCCATTGGCTTTCATGCGTGGCCGCACGCTAAGCGACGCCGTGGTGATATTGGACGAGGCGCAAAACACTACGCCTGCGCAAATAAGAATGTTCCTGACACGCATGGGATGGAACACAAAGATGATAATAACAGGCGACCTGACACAAATCGACTTGCCTCGCGAACAAAAGTGCGGCCTTAGAGAAGCAGTGAACGTATTGGCGGGCATCGATGGCATTGGCGTGGTGCTACTGAACAAAAAAGACATTGTGCGCCACAAACTGGTGACAAAGATTGTCAACGCTTACGAAGCGTTTGACAAGGCGAAGGCAAAAGAAACGCAACAAAACAAGCAATTGATATGAAAGCATTGACAAAGACTGACTTCCATTTTGAGGGTCAAAAAAGCGTCTATCACGGAAAAGTACGCGACGTGTACGACATAAACGACGACCTGCTGGTGATGGTTGCCACAGACCGTATATCGGCTTTTGACGTGGTGTTGCCCAAGGGCATACCGTTCAAAGGACAGGTGCTTAACCAAATAGCGTCGAAATTCCTCGATGCGACGGGCGACATTTGCCCAAACTGGAAACTTGCCACGCCAGACCCCATGGTCACGGTTGGCGTCAAGTGCGAAGGATTCCGCGTGGAAATGATTATCCGTTCTATACTGACCGGCTCCGCATGGCGTGAGTACCAGAAGGGAAACAGGGAAATATGCGGCGTGAAGCTGCCCGATGGCATGAGAGAAAACGAGAAGTTCCCCGAGCCAATCATTACCCCGACGACAAAAGCTGAAGCAGGACACGACCTCAACATATCCAAAGACGAAATCATCGCCGAGGGGATAATGTCGGCCGAAGATTACGCCGTGGTGGAAGACTATACACGGAAACTGTTCGCCAGGGGGCAGGAAATAGCCGCCAGGCACGGCCTGATACTTGTCGACACCAAATACGAATTTGGCAAGCGCGACGGAAAAATCTACCTGATAGACGAAATACACACGCCCGATTCCAGCCGCTATTTCTATGCCGACGGCTACGAAGAGAAGTTTGAAAAGGGTGAGCCACAACGCCAACTCTCAAAAGAATTCGTGCGCCAGTGGCTCATAGAGCACAACTTCATGAATGAACCGGGGCAACAGATGCCGGAAATTACCGATGAATATGCCGAGAGCGTAAGCGAACGGTATATAGAACTTTACGAGCACATCACAGGAGAGAAGTTCAACAAGGCCGTGGAAGAAGGCGACATCGCGGCAAGAATAGAACAGAACGTAACACGCTATCTACAAGGCAGACAACGATAAAGCGCATCCGCAAGACAAGCCGGCAATTCACATCTGACTGAATGTATAAGCAATGTACAAGCAAGAGGGGATAAAGCCATACAGCGCACAGGGAAGCAAAGGCGAGCAAGTGGAACGCATGTTCGACCGGATAGCCCACACGTATGACACACTCAACCACAGGCTTTCATTCGACATAGACAGGGGGTGGCGGCGCAAGGCAGCCAAGCAGCTTGCGCCTTTCAACCCGAAGTCCATCCTTGATGTCGCAACCGGCACAGGAGACTTTGCCATACTATCAGCCAAGACGCTCAACCCGGACAAAATCATCGGCGTAGACATTAGTGACGGCATGATGGAAATAGGCCGGAACAAAGTGAGCCGCGCAAATCTTGACGCCATTGTGACTTTCATGAAAGCCGACTGCATGTGTCTGCCGTTCAACGACAGGAGCTTCGATGCCGTAACGGCTGCTTTCGGCATCAGGAACTTTGAAGACTTGGAACGTGGCTTGCGCGAGATGCACCGCGTGCTGAAAAAAGGAGGCCATCTGAGCATTGTCGAACTGACAACTCCCGTGCGATTCCCAATGAAACAATTATTCAGGCTTTATTCGCATTCCGTACTGCCGACATACGGAAAGGTCATCTCTAAAGACGGCAGCGCATACAAATACTTGACAGCCACAATAGAAGCATTCCCACAAGGCGAGGCGATGATTGACATCCTAAAGACAGCAGGCTTCAACGCCGCAACATTCAAGCGGCTCACCTTTGGCATATGCACAATGTACTTTGCAGAGAAATAAACAACATCCCATGGACAGATACGGACTTATCGGATACCCCCTGGAACACTCATTCTCGATAAGCTATTTCAACCAGAAATTTGCCGATGAGGGAATAGATGCCGTTTACGAGAACTTCGAAATTTCCACAATAGACTTATTGCCGGAAATAATCAGTTCCAATCCAGACCTTAAAGGAATCAACGTCACCTTGCCTTACAAGCAAAAAGTGATTCCATTCCTCGACACGATAACCCCTGAAGCAAGGGACATAGGAGCCGTAAACACAATAAAAGTGACCCGCGAAGGCAACAAGACAAAACTAAAAGGGTTCAATTCAGATGTGATAGGCTTCACAAAAAGCATAGAACCAATGCTTGACAAAGCCCATACCAAGGCATTGATATTAGGCACGGGAGGAGCTTCAAAGGCCATTGACTATGGACTGAAGTCACTGGGATTGGAAACAGTTTTCGTGAGTCGATTCCAACGTCCGGGCACAATCCAATATGACGACGTAAACAGTGACGTAATCAAGGAGTACAATGTCATTGTCAATTGCACCCCGTGCGGCATGTATCCCCACACGGAAGAATGCCCCAAACTGCCCTATGAGGCAATGGACAACCACACCATATTATACGACTTGATATACAATCCCGACACAACGCTGTTCATCAAGAAAGGCCTCGAGCGGGGAGCCAGCGCAAAAAACGGGCTCGAAATGCTCCTGCTGCAAGCCTTTGCCAGTTGGGACTTCTGGACCGACAAGAGACATCAATAAGCGTAACGCCCATAAAGACCACGACATAAAAACGACAACACACCAATGGACAACAGCAACCGATATATGATGCGCGGAGTAAGCGCGGCAAAGGAAGATGTGCACAATGCCATCAAAAACATGGACAAAGGCCTGTTTCCACAGGCATTCTGCAAGATAATGCCTGACATTCTGGGTGGCGACGCAGACTACTGCAACATAATGCACGCCGATGGGGCAGGCACGAAATCGTCGCTCGCCTACATTTACTGGAAAGAGACGGGCGACCTCAGCGTGTGGAAAGGCATTGCGCAAGACGCGGTGGTGATGAACACCGACGACCTGTTGTGCGTAGGGGCGGTGGACAACATCCTCGTTTCGAGCACGATAGGGCGCAACAAGATGCTCGTGCCGGGCGAAGTGGTGT
>CAZKMT010000043.1:0-18282 GCA_964554115.1 uncultured Prevotella sp. | reverse complement strand
GTGCTACCAGATTGGCAAAAGAAGTTCTTACTCTCCCTGCGGATAAAAATGGCAATCCCGATTGGGGATATATGGATAGTTATATGCGGAATGTTGAAAACGAACATATATTATATTAAGCTATTTCAGGGCATTGGGGTTAGCCATATAAAAGGGGGCTGTTTCATTACTGCCATTGAAAAATATCCGTTATTGCTGAAGTAGCGCAACCAAGGCCAACGTTTCCAATTGATTCGTCGCCATGAAGGAAACTGATCTTTTGAGAGATTACTCAAAAACGCTCCACATTGATTTTCTTGCTCCTTTCCGGACATTGTATTGCATCCGGAAGTAAAGCCCCCATTCGTCACCGCCGCAAGCGGATGACGAGTGGGGGCTGTTTGTCGTGCGGGGCATGAAGTCCGTTAGCGCGCGGCGAAGTACACTCCCTCGCCCATGGCCATGCGAAGCTCAAACAAGCCCTCTTCGTTGAGCGTGATGTCTTTCTTCTCCCCGTCGGGCAGTGTGGCCTCTATGGAGCCGTCTTCGTTGAAGCGGAAAAGTTCACGCTCCTGTCCTTCGGTCTCCATCGACCAGCTGTCATTTTCTTTGTCGTGGACGAAGAGCACCTTTTCGCCTGTCGACTTAGTCACTTCGTAACCGTCCTTGAGCGTCTTCACGGCATACATCTTGCCGTCCTTGCCCCATACATTCTCCACTTGCCCTTCCTTGGCAATGGGGTTTGAGCCGCTCCAAAACTCAACGGTGTTGAGCACAAACAAGTCTACCATACCGCAAACAGCGTATGCCGGAGAAATGAGGATGAAAACAACCTCGTTGACAAACTTGTTGCTCAGGTTCTTGTTCCATGAAAGCACAGTCTTGCTCAGGCCGAACGAACCTATGCACGAGTTCAAGGCCAGCGTCGCAGCCAGCAGGCATGCGACAGTCAGTAGTGTAATTCTTTTCATTGTTTGTAGATTTATTGGTTTGTAAATAAGATTAATCGAGCCTTTCCCCTTGTCGCCGCAACGGCGGTTATTCCATGCGGCCCTGTGCCGTGGACATCCCTTTTTCATGCCCATCCGCGACACCGCGCTCGCAATGGCGCGGCAATCATTTCTCTTCTATAGCCTCGGGGCCGTTGGCCATCCATACCTCCATGCGCCCCGCCCCGCGATGGCACCACGAGTAATAGGGGATGAGCGTTATGCTCGCGGGGCGCGCCGTCAGATGTCCGTTGGCGTCGCTCTCCAGTATGCTGCCTGTGGCAGACAGCGTGCTCACCCCTCCGGCCAGCGTTGAGTCGCTGCCGATGGTGAAAGCGGGCTTCTTGTCGAGCACGAAATGGAGCACGTCGAAGTCATTGTCGGCCCATTCGGCGCAATAGACTATCGGCCCACGCTGCACGGCCACGCGCCCGCGGTCGGCAGTCACGCGGTTGTCGGCCTTGATTGTGCGCGGCGTCATGTCGAAGTGCAAGCTCACCACGTCGCCTTTCTTCCACTCCCGGCTGATGGCCATGTATCCCTTGTATGGAGTTGCGGCCACGCGCACGCCGTTGACCGCCACCCAATAGCTCTGGTGTGCGCTGTCGGCATATTCATAGAGATTGCCGGGCGTAACCTCACCGCGCACCCATCCCGGCACGCGCACCATCATGGTGAACCGCTTGGCGGCGTTCTTCTGCACCTCGATGGTCACGTCGCCGTTCCACGGGTAGTCCGTCCGTTGTTGCAGGGTTACGCCCTTGCCCTCTACGCTTATGGTGGCCGTGTTGCCGGCATAAAGGTTTACGTAAAGGCTGTCGCCGCGCGTGGCATACACATAGCCCGGCATCGAGGGTATGAACCGGCACAGGTTGCTGGGGCAGCAGGCACACCCGAACCACGCCTGCCGCTCCATCGAGCTGTCGTGGTTGAAGCCATACTCGCCGTTACAGGTCAAGGGGTTCGGGTAGAAGAACTTTCCGCCGTCGGCGCTCATGCCACTGATTACTCCGTTGTATAGGGTGCGTTCGAGGCAGTCGATGTATTTCGCGTCGCCGTGGAGCAGAAACATGCGCAGGTTGAGGTAAACCATGGCTATGGCGGCGCACGTCTCGTTGTAGGCCGTGAGGTTGGGCAACTCATAGTTGGCACCGAAAGCCTCGCCATTGTGGCGCGCGCCCACGCCTCCGGTGATGTAGTATTTCTTCTCCACTATGTTGCTCCAGATAGCGTCTATGGCCTTTATGTAGGCCGAGTCGCCCGTCAGCGCGGCCACGTCGGCCATGCCCGCATACATGTATCCGGCCCTGACGGCGTGGCCCACGGCCTCTTTCTGCTCCGTCACGGGCTGCCGGCTCTGGCTGTAGTCGTTCCTTATTTTGGTCTTGCCCCGGTAGTCGAGGAAGAACTTGGCTTCGTCAAGATATTTCTTCTCGCCCGTGAGCGTGTACAGGCGCGCCAGTGCCATCTCGGCAATCTGGTGCCCTGGCACCACGCAGGCCTGCCCCTCGCCCGGCCCCACCTCGCTCACCACGCAGTCGGCATACTTCCGCGCGATGTCGATGAACTTCGTCGAGCCGGTGGCTTGGTAGTGGGCGCAGGCCGCGTCGACCATGTGCCCCAGGTTGTAAAGCTCGTGGCTGAGGTTCTCCACCTCCGACCACCGTTCCGCCCCCGCCCACCTGTGCGGCTTCTGCGGGTTTATGGTGCGGGCGGTGTAGAGATAGCCGTCCGGCTCCTGCGCGGCGGCCACGATGTCGAGCACGCTGTCTATGTATGCCTCGAGCCGCTTGTCGGGATATGTCTGCAACACGTAGCTCGCCCCCTCGATGGTCTTGTAGACATCGGTATCATCGAACGGATAGCCCATGAACGACGACACGTCATACTCGGGCGATGGGTTGGCGGCCTTCACGAAGTTGTCGTAGCGTCCCTCGCTTTGGCATTTGCTGAAGGCGAGCGGTATGGTCACATCGCGGGCGGCCTTGATACGGTCGCCCCAGAAAGTGTTGGCCGCTATTTTCACTGACGTAAACGGCACTTGCGTTATGGGATATCCGGTGGCTTCGTTCCGCTTCTTTGCGTGCGCCCCGCAAGCGAGCAATGTGGCGAGGGCAATGGTAGTGATGATTGTTTTCATTCGTTTGTGTGTTGTTGGTGTTGCCGATGTAGGGAGGCGGGCGCGACAAGGGCTTGCGCCGCACGTCCGTTTCAACCGTAAAGGTAGTCCTTTTCAGTGTCTGCGGCTTACTGCGTTTGCTCTTTTTAACCGTTGTCCGTGTCCTTTGGCCTATTTTAACCTAATTTCAGTGACTATTTGCATCGGTTGTTCATAAAACCGTATGATAGCCCGCATTTGCCCCGCGCCCATCGCTCCATGCCCGGTGGCGTGATGTGGGCGTGCTGTGCCTTGCCGTTGTCGGATGCCCCGAAGCCGCGCTGTACAGCCGAAAGATTGCCGTCAAGGAAGCCGCAATGTGAATGTCCGCGACGTTCCCTATACGTTTCAGTGCCGTCTATTTGCGCTCGCTCCGGCTGCGGAAGCCTGCGATTTTGTAAAGATATTTCGCAGTGCGCACCACAATGCCGCCGCATTTTGGAACGTATCTCAAGTACCTGGCTTCCAGATGGTTTGCGAAATGTGCCGTTTTATGCCGTGAAACGACCCGTTTTAGAGGGCGAAACAGGCCGTTTCGCAACCCAAAACGGCTTGTTTCGCAAGGCGAATCGGCTGCGCCGCGCCGCCCATCCTTTGTTTGTAAACATTATTTACCGCCGTTCGCATTGTGGATGCCGCCGTTTGTGGCCTCCGCCTTTCCTGTGGCAAGAGGCTCCATTGCGCCATCCGTGGGCCGTTGGGGATGGTGGCTGGCATCTGTGTGTTCTTTCCCGCCGCTTCCGGTAAAGCCTTTTCAGGCTTTCGTCACTATCTGGTTGAAGTATGGGTAAGGTATCTCTATGTTCTCGCGGTCGAAGCGTTCCTTGATGGCCTTGAGCAGGTCGCACTTCATGGCAAAGGCTTTGCCCGTGTCGGCCGCCCAGGCCCACGCGCGCAGCGTGATGGCCGAATCGCCAAGGGCGATGACGCGGATGGTCACCTGCGGCGTTCCGGCCTTGCGCTCCCCCTCGGAGCGGCGGTCGATGAGCATGGGGTGCTTCATTATTTCTTCGCGCATTACGTCAATGGCGTGGTCGAGGTCGGTGGTGTACGACACGCCCACATCCACCAAAGAGCACGTGTCGGTCTCGCCATACGACGAGTTTACCACCGTGCTCGAGTTCATCTTGTTGTTGGGTATGAGGATAATGCGGTTCTCGCCGTTGCGTATCACCGTGTGGCGCAGCGTTATTTCCACCACCGTGCCCGTCACCACATCGTCTACCTTGATAGAGTCGCCCACCTTGAACGGGCGCGAGAATATTATGAAGAGGCCGCCAACGATATTCGACAGCGCGTCTTGCGAGGCCAAGCCCACGGCCATTGCCCCTATGCCCGCGCTGGCCAGTATGGAGTTGCTCACCTTTTCCATGCCGGGTATGAGCGATAGGAATGCCGCCACGCCAATGACGTAGACCACCGCCACCACTATCTGCCGGATGAAGCCCACCTTGGTCTCGTCGAGCACAATCTTGCCCTGCTTGCGCAGGGAGCGCTTGAACAGGTACTTGACGAGCCCGGTGACCACCCGGACAAAAAGATATATCACAATGGCTTTTACGCAGAACGCCACTATCCAGCGCAGCGACAGGCCGAAAACCGTAAGGTCTAAAATTGAGTTGATGTCCATGATATCTGTTGATTTTGAGTTGATTCCCTGTTGCAATGGCGGCACAAGCGGAGCGGAGGGAATTGGGCTTCGTTTTGTCCTGGCGGTGCCTGCCACACGCAAAGGTAGCAAAAAAAGCGAAAAAAGTGAGGGTGGGAGGCAAAAAACATTGGCAGGGTGGCCAAAAGTGAGGCGCGTGCGGCAGAAACAAACACGTTTGTTTTGCGCTGCGCCCATTTTGCATTAACTTTGCAACGCGAAAGTTACAGGACAATGGACGAAGACTTCGACATAAGGCGGGGGCGTGTGTCGGCGGCAGAGAAAGAGTTTGAGAACGCTCTCAGACCTCTTCGCTTCAGCGACTTCAGCGGACAGCAGAAAGTGGTGGAAAACCTCGAGGTGTTTGTGGAGGCCGCCAAATATCGCGGCGAGCCGCTCGACCACACACTGCTGCATGGCCCTCCGGGACTGGGCAAGACGACGCTGAGCAACATCATCGCCAACGAGTTGGGCGTGGGCTTCAAGATTACCAGCGGACCGGTGCTCGACAAGCCGGGCGACCTGGCGGGCATACTCACCTCGCTGGAAAAGAACGATGTGCTCTTCATCGACGAGATACACCGACTGTCGCCCGTGGTCGAGGAATACCTGTATTCGGCAATGGAAGACTACCGGATAGACATAATGATAGACAAAGGCCCGTCGGCGCGGTCCATCCAGATAGACCTCAACCCGTTCACGCTCGTGGGAGCCACCACGCGCAGCGGACTGCTCACGGCTCCGCTGCGGGCGCGCTTCGGCATCAACCTGCACCTGGAATACTATGAGCCGGAGACGCTGGCGAGGATACTGCGCCGCTCGGCGGGCATACTGTGCGTGCCGATAGACGGCGACGCGGCCATGGAGATAGCGCGGCGCAGCCGGGGCACGCCCCGCATAGCCAACGCCCTCTTGCGCCGCGTGCGCGACTTTGCGCAGGTGAAAGGCAACGGGTGCATAGACATGGTGATAACGCAGATGTCGCTTGCCGCGCTCAACATCGACCAATACGGCCTTGACGAAATAGACAACAAGATACTGCTCACCATCATAGACAAGTTCAAGGGCGGTCCGGTGGGGGTGTCTACCATCGCCACGGCCATAGGCGAAGACTCCGGCACGGTGGAGGAGGTTTACGAGCCGTTCCTCATCATGGAGGGCTTCATAAAGCGGACGCCCCGGGGGCGCATGGCCACCGAACTGGCCTACCGCCACTTCGGGCGCAACCCCTATGCGGGCAACATAATGCAACCGACGCTGTTCGACTGACGACAATTCAAAAGCCGTTGAGGCAACCAAAGACTCGAAAAACATGAGAACGGGCATATTCGTAGGCAGTTTCGACCCTTTCACGACAGGCCACGACGCGATAGTGCGCCGCGCGCTGCCGCTGTTCGACAAGATAGTGATAGGCGTGGGCATCAACGAGCGCAAGAAGTATCTGTACAGTGCGCAGGTGAGAGTGCAGCGCATAGAAGCCCTGTACAGGGGCGACCCGCGCATAGAGGTGAGGGCGTACACCGACTTGACCATCGACTTCGCGCGCCGCGAAGGCGCGGAATTCATAATCAAGGGCATAAGGAGCGTGAAAGACTTTGAGTACGAGCGCGAACAGGCCGACATAAACCGCAAGATAGGGGGCGTAGACACCATACTGCTCTATGCCGAGCCGCAATACGAGAGCGTGTCGTCGAGCATGGTTCGCGAGCTGATACACTTCGGAAAGGATGCCGGCGAATTCATCCCGCGCAGGACGGGAGAGCCGGCGACTGCCGCGCCGGCGGCTGATGGCAGCCATCCCGCCGCCCACGCCACCGCCCCCACGCCACCAACTCAATCTTGATGATAACATACAACACCGACGGCGTAAAGATGCCGGCAATAAAGAGACGCCAAACATCGGCGTGGATAAAGGCCGTGGCCTCCGCTTACGGACGCCGCGTGGGCGATATTGGCTACATGTTCGTGAGCGATGAGAAGATACTCGAAGTGAACCGCGACTATCTCGGCCACGATTACTACACCGACATAATAACGTTTGACTACGATGAGGGCGACCGCATCAACGGCGACATAGTGATAAGCCTCGACACAGTGCGCACCAACGCTCAACTGTTCGGCAAGGCCTACGACGATGAGCTGCACAGGGTAATCATCCACGGCATATTGCACCTATGCGGCATCAATGACAAGGGGCCGGGCGAGCGCGAACTTATGGAGGCCGCGGAAAACAAAGCCCTCGCCATGCTCGCCTCCGTTTCCCCATGACCGGTGCCCGCCGCGTCGGATTGCGACGCTTCCCGAAGCATTCATCACAGATTACACCTTTGACACTACTAATAAAGTCATTAAAATACTAGGATTTGATCTTAATGACACTTCAGAATTAAAAAAACAATTAACACGTCTTGAAAAAGCATTAGGAAATAATTATGAAAACGCAAAATACCAAAAAGTATCCAGTAGATATATTGATAGAGGAAATAGACAAGATATTTATGAGAGATGGCAAGTCAACTCTAACAGAGGGAAATCAAACAGGGAGCTTTATACATATATTGCCCAAGCGCAAGAAGCCCTCAGACAATACTACCAACAACAAGTAATCCAGCAATCTGAATCTACTTCAGAACTTGATGCAGCAATGGCTGTAGTTGAGAAGATAAAAGAAGATGCTAAAGAACATGTGAGCTTTGATAAGAAAACTCATACTTACTATATTGATGGAAAGCCTGCCAAATGGAGTGTTACTCAGTTTATACATAGAAATGGTAAGCCTATTCCTGAAGCATGGAGAGCTGTATCTTCAAGAATTGGGAATACTCTTGATAGATTTGTAAGGGCTTATTTTAAAGGAGAGAGTACAGAAGGTATTCCTAATCTAAGTGAAAGGGATAGAGCCAATCTTGAAGAAGATCTTGAAAGACTAAAAGAGACTTTTGATAACCTGTATGGTAAGGGTAAGTACAGAGTTATTACAGATGAGATTCCTATCTATGGTAGTTTTAGATACATAGATGAACATGGTAATTCTGTCTCTCAAACTGTTGCTGGGACTTTTGATATGATTGTTATAGACAGTGAAGGTAACTTTCACATCTATGATATGAAAACAAGAAGAGTTAACTCTAACTCTAACTGGGACAGCAAGACATTGATGGGTTATCGCCAACAGCTTACAATGTATAAGGCTATACTCGAAGCTAAATACCCTGAGCTAAGGGGCAAAATAAAGGATACAAAACTTATTAAATTTGATGTTCAATATCCAGTTCCTATAGATGAAGATATAGAAAATGGAGAAGCTCATTGCCATTGGCATTTGCCGGCGGAGTGGCTTGCGCCTGAATGAATGGCCGGGCAATCCTCCGGAAAGTGAGGGCGGTTGCCGCGAAAGGCTCATTCATTGCAGGAGAAAGGGATGGGTTAGGGGTTACAGCATGCCATTATGTCTCCCGATGGCGGGAGCAATGGTGTGTATTGGCTTTTTTAACGTGCAAAACGGGATGGATATTTCTTTGTTGTTGGATTTTTAAGTTATCTTTGTCGGAACAAACTAAAAAGCCAATAACTGATACATGCGCCATAACCAATTGAAAAAGGAACTCGACCTAATGCTCCTCATGGCCGAAAATCGCGCATATACCGTGAAGCAACTATGCGACAGGCTTGACATCTCGCGCCGTAGCCTTTACTACTACCTCGACTTTTTCAGGCAGGTGGGCTTCACGGTGGAGAAACGCGGCACAGTCTATAGCCTCGACAAGTCGTCGCCGTTCTTCTCAAAACTCTTCAAGACACTCCACTTCACGGAGGATGAGGCTATCATTATACGCCGACTGCTGGCTCGCACCACCGACAGCAGCCTGCAAGTGCGCCACTTGCGCCATAAGCTCGACCGCCTTTACGACCTCGACATACTTGATGACGTTGCCTTGAGCGAGCGGTCAGGACATAACGTCAGCGTGCTCTATGATGCCATCAAGCTGAAGAACAAAGCGATAATCCACCGATACTCATCGCCCCACAGCAACACGGTTACCAGCCGGGTGGTCGAGCCGTTCATGTTTCTTGCCGACAACAACGAGGTGCGTTGCTACGAAATATCCACCGGCATGAACAAGACGTTTAAGGTGGCGCGCATGGATTCGGTAGAGATGTTGCTCGACCCGTGGGAACATGAGGATGCCCACAGGTGTATGTTCACCGACATATTCATGTTCAGCGCGGAGCAGATGATGCCCGTGGAGCTGCGGCTCAATCGCCTGGCTTATAATCTACTCATGGAAGAATACCCACGGGCGGCGCGCTATGTGGTGCCTGATGGCGACCGCCACTGGCTGTTGCGTCTCGATGTGTGCAGCTATCTGGGCGTGGGACGTTTCGTGCTCGGCCTGTTTGAAGACATCGAGGTGCTCGGTGGCGAGGGCTTCTCCAAGTATATCGAAGACATGAAGCGGCGCATGGCATCGGCCGTCGTGGCCGGTGGCGTGCCTGAGACGTGACGCGCGTCCACCGTTCGCTTTCCAGGGAAACATGCCGTTTGCCCGTATTATTATAAGGTGACGGTATCCAAGCAAAATATAACGCATAAAACACTTTTCACAATGGGAAAACTCAAATGTACGTTTCTTGTCCTCGCGCTGGCTTCCATTGGGGCGCAGGCACAAGATTGCAAGCTGTGGTACGACCGTCCGGCCATGACCTGGACGCAGGCACTGCCCATAGGCAACGGGCGCATGGGCGGCATGGTGTTCGGAAATCCTGCCGTTGAGCGCGTGCAACTCAACGAGGAGACCATCTGGGCGGGCCAGCCCAACTTTTCGCTCAACCCGAGAGCCAAGGATGCGCTGCCCCGTGTGAGGCAGCTGATAAGCGAAGGCAAGTACCGTGAGGCGCAGAATTTGGCCGATGCGGACATCATGCCGGGAGCCAACCGCAACAGCGGAATGCCCTACCAGACCTTTGGCGACCTCTACATAGCCATGCCCGGTCACGGCGATTACACCGACTATCGCCGCGAGCTGAGCCTCGATTCGGCACTGTCGGTAGTGACCTACACCGTGGACGGAGTGCGTTACCGCCGCGAAACGATAGCCACGATGGGCAGCGGCGACAACGTGGTGGCCGTCAGGCTTACGGCCGACAAGCCGGGGATGATAACTTTCACTGCGCATCTTACCTCGCCCCACAATGACGTAATAACGCGCTCCGAGGGTGGCGAGGTCACACTGAGCGGCGTGACCTCGCGTCATGAGGGCGTGAGAAGCCTCGTGAAGTTCCAAGGACGCATGGCGGCTGACGTGAAAAGCGGCACCTGTGCCACCACCGGCGGCACGCTTTCGGTAAGCGGTGCCGACGAGGCCGTGGTCTATGTGGCCATTGCCACCAATGTGGAAAGTTACGACGACGTGAGCGGCGACGAGGAGGCCAAGACCGCAGATGCCCTGCGTGCCGCCATGGCAAAGGGCTATGCGGCGTTGCGCCGTGCCCATACGGATGTGTTTGTGGACTATATGAGGCGCGTTAGGCTTGACCTCGGTCCCGACCGCTTTCCCACCGTACCGACAGACAAGCGCATAGCCGCCTTTGCGGAAACGCCGGACACGTGGCTCGTGGCCACCTATTTCCAGTTCGGTCGCTACCTGCTCATCTGTTCGTCGCAGCCCGGCACGCAGCCGGCCACGCTCCAAGGCATCTGGAACGACAAGATGCTGCCATCGTGGGACAGCAAGTACACTACCAACATCAATCTCGAAATGAATTACTGGCCGGCCGAACCCACCAACCTGTCAGAACTGTCTGGGCCGCTCTTCGACCTCATAGACGACCTCTCCGTGACCGGAGCGCGCACGGCACGAGAGATGTATGATGCCGACGGTTGGGTGCTTCACCACAACACGGACTTGTGGCGTGCCACATGGCCGATAGACCGTGCGTCTGCCGGACTGTGGATGACAGGTGGTGCCTGGCTCTGCCGCCATATATGGGAACATTATCTTTACACTGGCGACAGCTCTTTCTTGCGGCGTCACTGGCCAACAATGCTTGGCGCGGCCACGTTCTTTGAGCAGACGATGGTGCGCGAGCCGGGGCACGGGTGGCTCGTGGTAAGTCCCTCGGTGTCGCCGGAAAACGCGCCCAAGGGTGGCGTGCCGCTCAACTGGGGCGTAACCATGGACAACCAACTCATGTTTGAGCTATTCAACGAAGTGGCGGCGGCCGGCGATGTCATTGGCGCGCCCGCGGCGGAATATGAACGCTTCCGCACCCTTGTCGATTCGCTCGCGCCCATGCAGGTGGGTGCGTGGGGACAGTTGCAAGAATGGATGGACGACTGGGATGACCCCAACGACCACCATCGCCACGTGTCTCATCTCTACGGACTTTATCCCGGCAGCCAGGTGTCGCCATACCGCACGCCAACTCTCTTTGCCGCCGCGCGCACCTCGCTTGAGCATCGAGGCGACGTGAGTACGGGATGGTCGATGGGGTGGAAGGTATGTCTCTGGGCTCGCCTGCTCGATGGTGACCATGCCATGAAGCTCATTACAGACCAGCTTACGCTCTCGCCCGACACTTTCCTCGTGGTGGGCAACGTGGCGCAACGTGGCGGCACATACCCGAACATGTTCGATGCCCACCCGCCATTCCAGATTGACGGGAACTTCGGATGCACGGCAGGCATTGCCGAAATGCTGCTCCAGAGCCACGACGGTTTTGTCTATCTGTTGCCGGCATTGCCCTCGTCATGGGCCGACGGCTCCGTTAGCGGACTTGTGGCGCGTGGCGGTTTTGTCGTTGACATGACTTGGCGCGATGGCCGTTTGGAACGGCTTACCGTCCATTCGCGCCTCGGCGGCAACCTGCGCCTGCGCTCGGCGGTGCCGCTGAAATGCAGCGGGCTTTCCAAAGCGCGCGGCGACAATCCCAATCCGCTCTTTGCCTTGCCAGTCACTCCCAAACCAATAGTCAACGCAACGGGTGCGGTTGAAGTGTCGCCACAGCCAAAGACATATCTCTACGACTTGTCTACGGAGGCCGGCAAGACTTACACCATCGTGGCGCGGTGAGCCGGTCGTAAGGCTCTCCATGCCGAAGCGGTCGCCTGTCCATACGCCTGTGTAGCTCCGTCCTGCCGTTGGCAGAGGCGGGAAACTGCATTCGGCGCAACGAAAAAGTGCAGTTTGCGCTTGTTTGCAGGTGACATATACATCAAATTGTTGAAATATCATGCGCAGATTGTTTTCATTTGTCGTTGCCGTCACGGCCATGTTGTTTGCCGTGCGGGCGTTTGGGAGTCCCAACGCCACAGCGCGTCTTGTCGTGTCGGCGGACGGACGGTTCTTGCAGTATGCCGATGGCCGTCCTTTCTTCTGGCTTGCTGACACTGGATGGCTGCTACCCGAGCGTCTCGACCGCGACGAAGCGGCCTACTATCTTGACCGCCTGCAAGCCGCCGGCTACAATGTCGTACAGGTGCAAGTAATCAATGGCGTGCCCGCTTACAACGTTTACGGGCAGATGTCGATGCCCGACGGATTCAATTTTGAGGCGGCTGACCCGCCCGGGGTGTACAGCTATTGGGACCATCTCGACTATATCGTAGACCAGGCGGGTCGCCGGGGCATCTTCGTTGGCATGGTTTGCGTATGGGGAAGCATAGTGAAGGCAGGGCTGATTGACGAGAGCCGGGCCACTGAGTATGGCCGTTTTCTGGCTAATCGCTACAAGGATTGCAAGAACATAGTGTGGATAATGGGTGGCGACATACAGGGAGACATCCACCCGGAGGTATGGGATGCGTTGGCTGCGGCTATAAGGGAAGCGGACACTACGCACCTCATGACTTTCCATCCGCGTGGCCGCCACACATCGGCGCAGTGGTTCAACGACCGCTGGTGGCTCGACTTCAACATGTTCCAGAGCGGACATAGGCGTTACGGACAGCGCATGGGCAACGCCGATTACCCCATACCGGATGGCACGGAAGAGGACAATTGGATGTACGTTGATTCCACATGGAAGCGCAAACCCATAAAGCCGGTGCTCGACGGGGAACCATCGTATGAAGACATACCGCAAGGGCTGCATGACGGCGACGAGCCACGTTGGCAGGCTTCCGATGTGCGCCGCTATGCCTATTGGTCGGTGTTTGCAGGCTCGTGCGGCCATACCTACGGCCACAACTCCATCATGCAGTTCGTTAGGCCGGGCGTGGCCGGTGCCTATTTTGCCGATGGCGAGCAGAAGCCGTGGTACAAGGCGCTCGATGACCCGGGCTTCAACCAAATGAAATACTTGAAGCATCTCATGCTCGCCATGCCTTACTTCGACCGCGTGCCCGACCAAAGCGTGGTCATGGACAACGGCACGCGCTATGAGCGGTTGGCCGCCACGCGCGGACGTGATTATCTGATGGTTTACAATTACACGGGGCGCGACATGATGGTTGACCTCTCAAAGGCAAGCGGCGAGGCCAAGCGCGTGTGGTGGATGGATGCCGCCACGGGTGCGCTCACGTATGTGGGCGAATATGAAAGTGAGGTGCGCACATTCCGTTACAGAGGCGAAGGCGATGGAGTGTTGATAGCCATAGACTCCACTAAGGACTACCTAAAGATAGGGCAGGCTTCGATAGTGGAGGCGACAGTGGAAGAAAGTAAAGATCGTACCGAGTGAATCGGTGGTGCGAGCCGCAGACATTACCGTCATGCTTGCCGTAGCGCATGGCGGAGAACGTGTCTACGGCCTTGCTGATTTATGAAACCGCTGCCGGCATGGACGGCAATTGTCGGGAGAAAGGCACTGTCTTTCTCCCGACAATTGCAATGGCCTTGCGTGTCACATGCTTATCACGGTGCCGCAGTTCCCGTTGATTGCCGTTGCCTTAGTTATGACCACACGGCTCACTCCGGCGTCTACGGCATCGAGGGCATTTTCTATTTTGGGAATCATTCCGCCGGCCACGATGCCTTCGGAGCGCAGCCTTTCGAAGTCAGCCCGTGTGATGGAGGCTATCACCGACGCCTCGTTGTCCGGGTCGGCCAATACGCCGGCTTTCTCAAAGCTGTATATCAAAGTTACGTCATATACCATGGCCAACGCCTTGGCCGTTTCGGCGGCAATGGTGTCAGCGTTGGTGTTGAGCATGGTGCCGTGCCCGTCGTGCGTCAGCGGAGCCATGACAGGCACCACGCCGCTCTCGATGAGCGTTGCGATGGCGTGGCAATCGACCCGCTCCACATCGCCAACGAAACCGAAGTCGATGCCGTTTGTCAGCGGACGGCGGTGAGAGCGCAGGCAGTCCATGTCCGCTCCGGTGAGGCCGAGGGCGTTGGTGCCGTTGGCTTGCAGCAGTGCCACGATGTTCTTGTTGACGAGACCGCCATACACCATGGTGACAACTTCAAGCATGTCTTTGTCCGTGATGCGGCGTCCTCCGGCCATACGGCTCTCCAGGCCAAGCCTGGAGGCTACCTCGGTGGCGCGGCGTCCCCCTCCGTGGACGAGAATCTTTCGCCCCTCTATGCTGCAGAAACTGTCGAGCAGCCGCCGCAGTTGCGTCTCGTCTTCTACGACAGCTCCGCCGACTTTTACTATGGTCAGTGGTTGCTTCATTGCTGTTGTGTTCTTTGGGTGGATGGAAATGGCTTGGAGTGCGGGGCGTTGCCGAAATCGCCCGCAGGCTCGCGGCGCTGTGGCAGCATGGATGCCGTCTCAGGCTTTGCCTGTCCTTCCACGTTGTTCATTCAAGGTATGTGTACCCGTACAGTCCCGAGCGATAGTTGCTCAAGAACTCCTTGCCCTCGTCGTGGGTGATTCGGCCTTCGTTTATGCTTTTTGTCACCCACATCTCGAGTTGGCGCACCAGTTTGCGCGGGTTGTATTGCACGTAGTCGAGCACCTCGGCCACGGTCTCGCCGTCTATTACTTGGTCGATGTGATAGCTTTCGTCCTTTACGCTTATGTGTACAGCGGTGGTGTCGCCAAACAGGTTGTGCAGGTCGCCGAGTATCTCTTGGTAGGCCCCGACGAGGAATACGCCCAAGTAGTACGGTTCGTTCTTGCGCAGGGTGTGGACGGGCAATATGTGCGAATTGTTGCGGTTGGTGACGAAGTTGGTTATCTTGCCGTCGCTGTCGCATGTGATGTCTTGCAGTGTCGCGCTGCGCGTGGGCTTTTCGTCGAGCCGCTGAATGGGCACGATGGGGAAGAGTTGGTCGATGGCCCAGGCGTCGGGCAGCGACTGGAAGAGCGAGAAGTTGCAGAAATACTTGTCGGCAAGCAGCTTGTCGAGGTTCATCAGTTCCTCCGGGGTGTGCTTGAGCTGCTTGGCAAGTATGTTGATTTCGCGGCACACGCTCCAGTACATGCTCTCTATCTCGGCCCGTGTCTTGAGGTCTACGATGCCGTGGCTGAAGAGGTCGAGCGACTCCTCGCGTATCTGTTCGGCATCGTGCCAGTCTTCGAGCATGGTGCGCGGGTTAAGGTTGTCCCAGATTTCGTAGAGGTCTTTCACGAGCTGGTGACTGTTCTCGTCGGGCTCGTACTCCTCTTCCATCTCCGGCAGCGTGGCGGTCTCGAGCACATCTATTACGAGCACGGAGTGGTGGGCGGTGAGCGAGCGCCCGCTTTCGGTTATGATGTTGGGGTGTGGCAGGCTGTTTTTGTTGGCCGCGTCCACGAAAGTGTATATGCAGTCGTTGACATACTCTTGGATTGAGTAGTTGACAGAGCTTTCGCTGCTTGGTGAGCGAGTGCCGTCGTAGTCGACGCCAAGGCCTCCGCCACAGTCAACGAAGTCCACGTTGTAGCCCATCTTGTGCAACTGGATGTAGAATTGCGACGCTTCCCGCAGGGCGGCCTGTATGCGGCGTATCTTCGTTATCTGGCTGCCGATGTGGAAGTGGATGAGGCGCAGGCAGTCGTGCATGTCCATCTTGTCGAGCATCTCGAGCGCATCGAGCAGTTCGGCGCTCGTGAGTCCGAACTTGCTGGCGTCGCCGCCGCTGTCTTCCCACTTGCCGCTGCCCGACGACGCGAGCTTTATGCGTATGCCGAGGTTGGGCTTTACCTTTAGCTTCTTGGCCACGCGGGCTATGATGTCAAGCTCGTTGAGCTTTTCCACGACGATGAATATGCGCTTTCCCATCTTTTGCGCGAGCAGGGCCAGCTCGATGTAGCTCTGGTCTTTGTACCCGTTGCAGATGATGAGCGAATCGCTTTGGCACTGCACGGCTATGACCGCGTGGAGTTCCGGCTTCGAACCGGCTTCGAGGCCAAGGTTGAATTTGCGCCCGTGACTTATTATCTCTTCCACTACGGGCTGCATCTGGTTGACCTTGATGGGGTAGATTATGAAGTTCTCCCCCTTGTAGTCATATTCTTCGGCCGCCTTGCGGAAGCAGCAGCTCGTCTTCTCTATGCGGTTGTCGAGGATGTCGGGGAAGCGGAGCAATACCGGCGGCGTGACATCGCGGATGGCCAGTTCGTCCATGATGTCGTACAGGTCGATGCGTGTCTCATTCTTGCATGGTGTCACGTAGACGTGCCCCCGCTCGTTGATGCCAAAGTAAGAGGTGCCCCAGCCGTTGATGTTGTAAAGCTCCTTGGAATCTTCGATGGTCCACTTTTTCATTTCGTTCGTGTGTAGTTGTGTTTTTTAATCTGTTGTTGTGGTAATGGTCGTTGTCGTCATCACGCCATGGCCGCGCTTCCGCAGGCCGCCCGCGGTTGCCATCGCCGGCGTGACGCGGTGGCGTGCCCGCGCCTCTTTCATAGTCTTAGTATTTTCTTTGCCTCGGCTACTGATATGCTTATCTTGTCGTAGCTGTCCATCAGATCCACGCAGAGCGTGTGCCGGGCTTTTGAGTAGAACGGCTCGCGCGCGGCGAGTTGGCTGCGGATGAAGGCAATCAGTTCGTCGGGCGACTTGCCTTTGAGCAATGGGCGTTCGGTGTGGCCCATTAGCAGATGGCGGTAGAGCACCTCCGGCTCCGCCTTCAGGTAAATCACCTCGCCCTGCCTGTTCATGTAGTCGATGTTGTCGTAGAAGCACGGCGTGCCGCCGCCGCAGCTCAGCACCACGTCTTCAAACTCGGCGACCTCGTGGAGCATGTTGTGCTCCACCCTGCGGAAGCCGTCTTCGCCGTGTTCGGCGAAGAGTTGGGGCACGGTCTTGTGCATACGCGCCTCTATGTACCAGTCGAGGTCGTAGAATTGCAGTCCAAGGTCTTTGGCCAAAGCCTTGCCCACGGTGGTCTTTCCGGCTCCCATGTAGCCAATGATGATTATCCTTTGCATGTGTCGTTGGCGATGCTTCGGTTTGTGTCGCGGCTCACTTCTTCTTGGCCGCCGCCGAATGGATGATGTCCATGCATTCGTCGAGCGTCAGCGTGGCGGCTCTCTCGTGCATGGCCTTGGGCAGGCGGTAGTTCTTGCCGTTGTATGCGAGATACGGGCCGTAGCGTCCGTTGAGCACTTCAAGCCCCGGCTCCTCGGCGAAAGCCTTGATGTGCCGCTGCTCTTCCTGGCGGCGTTTCTTCTCTATCAGGTCTATCGCGTCGTCGAGCGTGATGGCCATGGGGTCGGCTCCTTTCGGCAGCGACACGTATTTCTTCTCGTATAGCACGTAAGGGCCGAAGCGTCCGGCTCCCACGCTAACCTTGGAACCGTTGTATTCGCCTATGTCGCGGGGCAGCTTGAACAGCTCCAGGGCTTCCTCAAGGCTGATGGTCTCTATGCTTTTGCCCTGTGGCATCTGGGCGAAGCGCGGCTTCTCGGTGTCGTCGGCCGCTCCAATCTGCACCACCGGGCCAAACCTGCCTATCTTCACGAACACGGGTTTGCCGCTGGCGGGGTCGTTGCCGAGCAGGCGTTCGCCAGCTTTCCGCTCCGAGCGGGCGTTCAAGGTGTTCTCCACGGTGGGCTCAAAGTCCTTGTAGAAGTCTTTCATCATGTCGTCCCACTGTTCGCCGCCCTCGGCAATCTCGTCGAACTTCTGTTCCACCTTGGCCGTGAAGTTATAGTCCATGATGGCCGGAAAGTATTTCATCAGGAAGTCGTTGACCACGATGCCGATGTCTGTCGGCAGCAGTTTCCCCTTGTCGCTGCCCGCCATCTCGGTGCGCGTGGTGCCTGTTATGGTGTCGCCTTTCAGCGTGTCGACGGTGTATGCGCGCTCCTCGCCCTTGTGGTCGCCTTTGTGTACGTAGTCGCGCTGCTGTATCGTGCTTATGGTCGGCGCGTAGGTAGACGGCCTGCCGATGCCCAGCTCTTCGAGTTTGTGCACGAGACTGGCTTCGGTGTAGCGCAGAGGCCCCTGGCTGAAGCGTTCGGTTACGGTTATCTCGCGGCGCAGCAGCTCTTGCCCCTCGGCTGTCGGCGGCAGCGTCCGCTGGTTGTCGTCGGCCAGTGGCTCGTCGTCGTCGGCCGACTCGCGATACACTTTCAGGAATCCGTCGAACTTGACCACCTCTCCGTTGGCCACGAACTGCTGTCCGTTC
>CAZKMT010000042.1:0-18290 GCA_964554115.1 uncultured Prevotella sp. | reverse complement strand
GGCGGAAGAGCCACGCACGGGAACGCCCCGGGGCACCGAATCACATTCTGTTCTCGACCCGATGGAACACGCGAGCCAGTTTCCGTTGTCCGCAACTTGCCACCGCAAACATCAGCGTGCCTACCCCGCAAACGACGATGATGGAGGCCGTGGAAACAATCATATCGCCCAACCCGGCCAACGGAGACACGACCCCGCCAAACAGGAAAGGCATGAATCCGAGCACAGCCGACGCGCTTCCGGAATTGTCACGCTCCAGCTCCAAGGCCAACGTGGTGCTGGGAGGCAGAATCATGCCCAGGCAGAACAGCAACAAAAACAAAGCCCCCTCCACCATCACTACTCCGGCATCGGCCACCAGCAGCATACCTACGCCCATGCACATCAGGAAAAAGGCCGCACTGCCAACGCCCAGACCACGCCGCACACTCCGGAAGCGGCAGACAAAGATATTGCCCATCATGATGGATAGTGCATTCACACCAAAACAAACACTGTAAGCCAAGGAAGACAGTCCGTAGTGTTGCTGGAAGATAAAGGGAGAAGCGGCTATGTATGCAAACATAACTCCCATGGCGAATGCCTGCACAAGCACGTAGAACATGAAATCGCGGTTGGCCAGCACAGGACGGTAACTGTGGAAGACAGACAACAACGGAATGTCCTTACGGCGCGCCGCCGACAAGGATTCGCGGAAGAAACACAACATTGCAATCAGCATTATTCCCAAAAGGAGCAGGGCATCGAAAATGCCGCGCCAGTCGGTCACTTCGAGCAGCACACCACCAAGCACGGGCGCACAGATTGGAGCAAGCCCTTGGACAGCACTCAGCATGGAAAAGAAACGCGCCAGCTCACGACCCTCATAGAGGTCTGTGGCTATTGACTTCGAGATGACCACGCCACCGGCTCCGGCCAACCCCTGCAACAAGCGGAAGAACAGGAAGATCCTTACGTCGGCCACCAGCACGCAACCCAATGTGGAAAACAGGAAAAACACCAACGACACCAACAACAACCGCTTACGTCCGTACTTGTCGCTCAGCGGCCCGATGAACAGTTGGCCTGCCCCAAGGCCTATCATGCCAAAAGTCAGGCTAAGCTGTGCCACGGAAGCGGACGCGCCAAAATACGTGGCCAGCTCGGGCAAGGCCGGCAAATAGAAATCGGTCACAAACGGCCCGAAAGCGGCCAGCAACCCGACCAATATCAAAACAAAGAGATAAGAGTTACGATTCTTCTGCGTCATCATAATGTATCATTCTGAAAGTTTGTGCAAAGTACACAAAAATGTTTCGGACTTCTCCCCTCCCGCGCCTGTTTTTGCAATGATTTTTCAAACGTTTGCCAACGTTAACTCGCGGACGCTTCTTGATAAGACGGAGAAAACGCCCCTGACAGGCCAGACTCCATGCGCGTGGCAAGCCGTTTCCACACACAACGTCCGGTGTGTGATGCCGTGCGGGGAGACGCACATCGGATAGTTTTTGGCTCGGAAAAGCACACGATTACGCCCCGCAAGTCACGGTTCGCCGGAACTGTGGCTTGCGGGGCGTTGTGCGTCATGTATTGTCAGCCCAACTTGTTGACGTGCAGCGCGAGGCTCGACTTCAAGTTGGCCGCCTTGTTCTTGTGGATGATGTGAACCTTAGCCAGCTTGTCAAGCATCTTCTGCATGGCCGGATACTTCTTCACAGCCTCCTCCTTGTCTGTCAAGGCACGAAATTTGCGCACAGCGTTGCGCATCGTCTTAGCGTAATATTTGTTGTGCAGAGCCCGCTTCTTGTTTTGGCGGATTCTCTTCAAAGCCGATTTGTGGTTTGCCATTTTGTCTTACTTATTCTTTATGTGTAGTCCCTAGGAGAGTCGAACTCCTCTTTAGAGAATGAAAATCTCTCGTCCTAACCGATAGACGAAGGGACCTCGTTTTGATTTCGCGGGTGCAAAGTTACGGCTTTTGTTGCACTTGACAAAATATTTTGACGGAAAAATTGCGCAAAGCCGACATTCTTGTCAAAAATGGGCACCCGCACTAGGCATGGCCGGCACGGCAAAAAGCATACCGTTTATTTTGCAATGTCTGCCGTTTGCAGTACCTTTGCACCATGATTTATCCCAAAAATTTTGAAGCGAAGATAGGCTTCGGTGAGATAAGGGAACTGCTGAAACGGCAATGCCTGAGCGCATTGGGCACTGAAATGGTGGACAGGATGGCATTTTCTGGCGATGCCGCCGACATAAACGAACAACTCGAACAGACGAAAGAGTTCCGCCGCATGATGGCCGGGGCGGAACAGATGCCTCTCCACAACTTTTTCGATGTGAGGGAGGCCGTCGCCCGCCTGCGGCTCGACGGCACCCACATGGACGCCAACGAGCTTTTCGACTTGCGGCGTTCGCTGGACACCATCTGCGGCATAGTGGAATTCCTTGGCAAGGGCAACGCCGACGGCGACGGGCAAGCCCATACCTACCCCGCCCTGTACCGGCTTGCCGACGGCGTGGCAACGTTTCCGCAGCTCGTGCGGCGCATAGACACCATCCTCGACAAGTTCGGCAAGATAAAGGACAGCGCGTCGCCCGCCCTGCAAGACATCCGAGCCTCGCTGGCGCGGACGGAAGGCAGCATATCGCGCACCCTCCACGGCATACTCAGGGCGGCGCAAAGCGACGGTCTGGTGGACAAGGACGTCACGCCTACCATCCGCGATGGACGCCTCGTTATACCCATCGCCCCCGCACTGAAGCGCAAGATAAGAGGCATCGTCCACGACGAGTCGGCATCCGGCAAGACCGTCTACATAGAGCCGGCCGAGGTGGTGGAAGCCAACAACCGCATAAGGGAGCTTGAGGCTGAGGAGCGCCGCGAGATAACGCGGATACTGACCGAGTTCGCCAAGCTCATCAGGCCTCACGTGCGCGAAATATTAGACTCCTACCGTTTCCTCGGGTGCATCGACCTGATACACGCCAAGGCGGAGCTGGCCGAGCTCACGGGAGCCTTTGAGCCCGATGTGGAAGACCGCCCACACATAGACTGGCTCCGCGCCGTGCACCCCCTGCTGCAACTGTCGCTCGGCAAGCAGGGCAAGCATGTGGTGCCGCTCGACATCACTCTCACCACCGACAAGCGCATACTGATAATCTCCGGGCCGAACGCCGGCGGCAAGTCGGTGTGCCTAAAGACCGTGGGCCTGCTGCAATACATGCTGCAGTGTGGCCTCTCCATACCCATAGGCGAGCGGTCGCGCACCGGAGTGTTCCAAAACATAATGATAGACATAGGCGACGAGCAGAGCATAGAGAACGACCTGAGCACCTACTCGAGCCACCTGGCCAACATGAAGCAGATGATGCGCCAGGCAAACGGCTGCACGCTGCTGCTCATCGACGAGTTCGGCAGCGGCACGGAACCACAGATAGGCGGCGCAATAGCCGAGGCCGTGCTCAGGCAGTTCTGCCGGAAAGAAGCCTTCGGGGTAATCACCACCCACTACCAGAACCTGAAACACTTTGCCGACGGGCACGACGGCGTGGCCAACGGGGCCATGCTCTACGACCGCAACGAGATGCGCCCACTGTTCCAACTGGCCATCGGCAGGCCGGGCAGCTCTTTCGCCATAGAGATAGCGCGCAAGACGGGACTGCCGGAAGAGGTGATACGCGACGCCTCGGAGATAGTTGGCTCCGACTACATACAGAGCGACAAGTACCTGCAAGACATCGTGCGCGACAAGCGATACTGGGAGGGCAAGCGCGAAGCCATACACCGGCGCGAAAAGGAACTGGAGCAGCGCATAGCCAAATACGAGGCCGACATAAAGGAAATAGAGCAGAAGCGCAAGGACATATTGAGCCGGGCAAAGGAAAAGGCAGAGGAACTGTTGGGCGAGAGCAACCGACGGATAGAGAACACCATACGCGAGATACGCGAGAGCCAGGCGGAAAAGGAGGAGACCAAGCGCATACGCGAGGAGCTGAACGCATTCAAGGCGGAAGTGAGCGACATAGACACCAAGGCGCAAGACGAGCTGATAGCCAAGAAAATGAAGCAAATACAAGACCGCCACGCGCGCCGCGAGAAGCGCAAGAGAGAAAGGAAACCTGACGAGGGGCAACTCTCCAAAGCCTCCGGCACGGCGCAAGCCTCCGACACACAAGAGGCCGCCCCCATAGCCATTGGCGACACCGTGAGGATAAAGGGGCTCACGTCGGTGGGGCGGGTGGAGGCCACCGACGGAAAGATGGTGACCGTAATCTTTGGCGACATGCGCACAAAGATGCGCGCCGACAGGGTGGAGCGCACAGACAGACCGGACAGCAAGGAGCGTACGGAGGGCGGCATCGGCTTCAGCCGCCAGACGCGGGAGACCATAGACCGGCGCAAGCTGAACTTCAAGCAAGACCTCGACGTGCGCGGGATGCGCGGCGACGAGGCACTCACCGCCGTGACATATTTCATCGACGACGCAATACTCGTGGGCATGAGCCGCGTGCGCATACTCCACGGCACCGGTTCGGGCATACTGCGCCAGCTGATACGCCAGTACTTGGCCACCGTGCCCAACGTGACCGCCTATCGCGACGAGCACGTACAGTTCGGCGGGGCGGGCATCACCGTGATAGACCTCAACTGAGCCACACCGCCCCGAGCAGCCCGCGCACCCACCGACACCACAACATTTTGTAAACATTTTTCGCATACAGGCTGACGATGAGCCACCCGCCGCCAAACACCTGTAAACCAACGACTTGAATGAACGTGCCGTTTCAGCCCGCAAAACAGGCCGGATTGGCTCGCGAAACGGTGCATTCCGCACGGCGAAACGACCCGTTTCACAACGCGAAACCGTCCGCATCGCCGAAAGACTTGGATTTTGTAAAGATTTATTACGCCGCCGGAAAATGATTACGCCCATGACGCCGGACTTGTCCGGACACCACGGGCGCGGCGAAATTAGGCGAGCCTCTTGTCGGATTCGAACCAACGACCCCGAGATTACAAATCACGTGCTCTGGCCAACTGAGCTAAAGAGGCGGGTGGGCAAGCTGCTTGCATCGCGCCGCTACAACCAACTACCTTTGCTACGTTCCCGTCCTGGAGGATTCGAAGGGAGCTGGCCGTGCAAGACTTGCCCGTGCGTAAGCGGGTGCAAAGGTAGTCATTTTTTGCTGTTTCACAAACTTTTATCACAAAAAAAATCAAAAAAGGCACCGCGCCATACATAGGTATGTAATAAATTGAGTACTTTTGCATTCGCTAAAAGACCTAGGAGGAGACATGACCCCGGCAGAATATACACAACTGAAAGCTTTCGCCAAAATCGACGGCGCATATCTCGGCATAACGTGGATAGCCAGTTTCGCGCTTAGCCTCGTGGGGCTCAGCGTGCCGGGATGGAGCATCGCGGGCATGATGCTTGCCGTGCTCTCGCCCGTGCTGGCAGCCGTGCGCCTGCGCAAGTTCCGCGATGTGGCGCGCGAGGGTGTCATCTCGTTCCGCCGCGCCATGGCCTACTACGCGCTGACGTTTCTCTACGCCTCGCTGCTGCTCGCCCTGGCGCAGTACGTCTACTTCGCCTACATCGATGGGGGCTACATCGTGCGCGCTTATACGTCGCTCTTCTCCATGCCCGAAATAGCCGAGTCGCTGAGAGCCTCCGGCATAAGCGAACAGCAGATGAACGAATACATAAGAATGCTGGGGCAGGCGGAGCCAATCCACATAGCGCTCAACGTGTTGAGCATGAACGTGTTGGTGGGCATAATACTGAGCATCCCGGTGGCGGCCATCTTGAAGAGGAACGCGCCGGCAGCCCCCATCCGGCATGACAAACTATGAAACATCAAATGAAATGGACATATCAGTCGTAGTGCCCCTGTACAACGAGGAGGAGTCGCTCCCCGAGCTGTTCGCCTGGATAGAGCGGGTGATGGAGGCCAACGGTTTCTCTTACGAGGTGATATTCGTGAACGACGGCTCCACAGACCGCTCGTGGGACGCGATAGAGCGGCTTGCCGCACAGTCGGAATGCGTAAAGGGCATCAAGTTCAGGCGCAACTACGGCAAGAGTCCCGCCCTGCACTGCGGCTTCGCGCAGGCGCACGGCGATGTGGTGATAACCATGGACGCCGACCTGCAAGACTCGCCCGAAGAGATTCCGGAGCTGTACCGCATGGTGAAAGACGAGGGCTACGACCTCGTGTCGGGCTACAAGAAGAAACGCTACGACCCGCTGTCGAAGACCATACCCACCAAGCTCTTCAACGCCACGGCGCGCAAGATAAGCGGAATAAAAAACCTGCACGACTTCAACTGCGGCCTGAAGGCCTACCGCCGCGACGTGGTGAAGAGCATCGAAGTCTACGGCGAGATGCACCGCTACATCCCCTACCTTGCCAAGAACGCCGGCTTCACCAAGATTGGCGAGAAAGTGGTGAGGCACAGGCCGCGCAAGTACGGCAAGACCAAGTTCGGCCTCAACCGCTTCTTCAACGGCTACCTCGACCTGATAACGCTGTGGTTTCTCGGCAGTTTCGGGCGCAAGCCGATGCACGTGTTCGGCTTCCTCGGCACCATAATGTTCATGATAGGTTTCGCGGCCACCGCCATACTGGGCATAGGCAAGCTCTACGCCCTGGCCAACAACGTGCCGCAGCGGCTGATAACAGATTCGCCATACTTCTACATAGCATTGACGATGATGATTATCGGCACGGAGCTGTTTCTTACGGGCTTCATCGGCGACCTCATCAGCCGCACATCGAGCACCCGCAACGAATACCAGATAGAGAGCGAGATAAGGTGCGACGACAACAAAAACAAAGACTGAACGGCATGGGAGACCGCCACACACACGACAACCGGACGCGAGCCATGAGACTGCTGCCGCTGTGCCTGCTCGCCGCCACGGCGACATGGGTGTCATGCTCGTCGATAGACTGCCCCGTGGAGAACACCGTGGCCACCGTCTACGGGCTGTACAAGGCCGGCGGCGAACGCGACACGCTCTACGACACGCTCACCATCAGCACCACGCGGCGCGACGGCACCGACAGCGTGCTGCTCAACAAGAGCGTGAGCACCACCACTTTCGAACTGCCGATAAGCTACAACGACCCGGAAGACACCCTCTTCTTCGCCATCACCGACACAGCGGGCACGACGATATGCGACACGGTGCGCGTCAGGAAAGACAACTACCCCCACTTCGAATCGGTGGACTGCAGCATATCGTTCTTCCACAACCTCACGGAAATAAGCTGGACAGGACAAGCCATCGACTCGATAGTGATAAACAAACAGCACGTTGACTATGACGCGACGACGGAACACTTACACCTATATCTTAAGGCTCGCCCTTAGCCTCGCAGTGTCGCTGGCGGCCTCAGCGGCACAGGCACAGAGCAAAATCTTCTCCATACAGAAAGACTCGGTGCCGGTGATGAGGGGTTTCGCCGTGTCATTCGACATAGCCGGTCCGATAGTGCTTGCGCTGAGCGACTACGGCGAATACGAGGCGGCGCTGCGCCTCAACCTGCACGACCAGTACTTCCCGATAGTGGAGGTTGGCTACGGCAAGGCCGAGCACCACGACGACGTGACCGAGCTTTACTATAAGACGCAAGCCCCGTACTTCAGAGTGGGGTGCGACCTGAACGTGCTAAAGAACAAGCACTCCAACAACAGGCTATACGCCGGACTAAGGTATGCCTACACATCATACAAGGTGGACATGGCCAGGGAAACATTCCAAGACCCCGTGTGGCAGTGGGACACGAGCTTCAGCGTAGAGGGCGACCCATGCCGCCAGCACTGGATGGAGGCGGTGATAGGCCTTGACACGAAGATTGTGGGGCCACTGCATGTCGGCTGGACCGTGAGGTACAAGATAAGGCTGTCGCACAAGGACAGCAGCGCGGGCAACACATGGTACGTGCCGGGCTACGGCAAATATGGCGACACGCGCATAGGGGCGAACTTCAACGTAATAATAGACATATAGACAACATAAAAAGGAGCGATGCCAGACATCCAATCACAAAAGCGGGGAAAGCATAGCCGACGGCTGGCATGGCAGCTGGCATTGCTGGCGATACTCGCGGCAGGCGCGATGATGACAGCCAGAAGCCAGAAGCCAAAGCCGTACCACCGCAACTCGGGCACCATCTTCGGCACTATCTACAACATCACGTACCAGTGCGACTCCAACCTGAACGACCAGATACGCAGGGAGCTGCTAAAGGTGGACGCCTCGCTCTCGGCGTTCAACGAGAAATCGGTGCTCTCAGCCATCAACCACAACGAGACCTGCCGGGCCGACAGTATGCTGGAGCATGTGTTCAAGCTCGCGCGAAAGGTATCGGAAGAGACGGACGGCGCGTTCGACATCACTGTGGCACCGTTGGTGAACATCTGGGGGTTTGGCTTCAGCAACGGTTCAACGCCCACGCAGGAGGCCATCGACAGCATCCGCAGCTTCACCGGCTACAAACTCGTGACCATGAGCGGCGGCACCATAACCAAGGCCGACCCGCGCACCATGCTTGACTGCAGCGCCATAGCCAAGGGTTACGGCAGCGATGTGGTGGCCTCGTTTCTGCGCAGCAAGGGCGTGAAAAACTTCATGGTGGAGATAGGGGGCGAGATAGTGACGAGCGGCATCAGCGAGAAAAGGGTGCCCTGGAGGATTGGCGTGACGAAGCCCGCCGAAGACTCACTGTGCAGGGGCGAAGAGCTGCAAACCATAATCAACGTCACCGACAAGGCCATGGCCACCAGCGGCAACTACCGGAACTACTACTACCGTGACGGGAAGAGATACGCCCACACGATAGACCCGCACACGGGCTACCCCGTGCAACACAACATACTGTCGTCAACGGTGCTGGCCGATGACTGCGCCACCGCCGACGCTTACGCGACGGCTTTCATGGTGATGGGGCTGGAAAAAGCGCAGGCCGTGCTCAAGAGGCATCCGGAACTGATGGCTTATTTCATCTGCTCAAGCGACAACGGGAAGGACAGCGTGTGGTACTCGCCATCAATGAGAGACAAAATAGAAGAATAAACAATGGCAACGCTGCAAATGTATGACAAGCTGCTGCGCTTCAGTCTATTCCAAGGCATCGGGCAGGAGGGGCTCGAACGGCTCATCGCCCACACCAAGCTCGACTTCGTGAAATACCCTCCAGGCAAGGTGCTGCTCCGAAAGGGAGATCGTCCCGGACGCTTGATGCTGCTCCTTGACGGCACGCTGCTGGTCGAGACGGGGCCGGCCGACGCGGGCTATGCCATAATAGAAGAGGTGAAACCGCCGTTCATAATTGAGGCCGAGCGGCTGTTCGGCCTCCACCAGTCGTCGCGGCGCACCATCACAGCAGCCACCACCGCCAGCCTGATAGCCATCGACAAGGCCGAAGTGGCGCGACTGTGCGATGAGTTCATGGCTTTCAGGCTCAACCTTACCAACACGCTCGCCAACATCGCACAACAATATTCCGACACACTGTGGCTGTCACCGCCGACAAACCTGCGCCAGCGCATCATAAGATTCATAGCCTGCCGGTGCATGACACCGTTCGGACGCAAGGAAGTGCACATACTGATGGAACGCCTGGGCATCGAGGTGAATGACAGCAGGCTCGACGTATCGCGCGTGCTCCACGCAATCGAGTCCGACGGACTAATGTCATTGGGCCGCGGGCGCATAACAATACCATCAATGGAGCGGCTGCTCTCTGCAACATAACGTTAAAGTCGGCTTCGCGTTAATCATCTACTGATATTTTCAGTAAATTTGCATCACAGTAAGGCGGGCGAGGCAATATCTCCGCACCACCGTCCGCCGGGACAACAAAACGACACAAAATGGTTGGCAACAATACAGAAACGAGAGAACACAAGAATCCTTTTCTCGAACCATACGGAACGCCGCACGACACCGTGCCGTTCGACCGCATAAGAATAGAGGACTTTGAGGAAGCGTTCATGGAGGGCATAAGGCGCGACAACGAACAAATAGAAAAGACTATAAACAACCCGGAACCGCCATCTTTCGACAATACGATAATAAACAAAGACGACGACAAGGAGGGCTACTACGACCTGCTGTCGAGAGTGTCCACCGTGTTTTACAACTTGCTGAGCGCCGAGACGAACGATGAAATGGACGCGCTCGCCCAGAAAATGCAACCCATACTCACAAAGCACGCCAACGACGTGAGGCTGAACAAGCCACTGTTTGAGCGCATACGCAAAGTCTACGCCCACCACCGCCGACTGACGACAGAAGAGCAACAGCTGCTGACAGACTGCTACAACGGCTTCGTGCGCAGCGGCGCAAAGCTCGACGACGATGGCAAAGCGCGCCTGCGGGCGCTCACCGAGGAGGCCGACATGCTGTCGCTGAAGTTCTCGCAGAACCTGCTGAAAGAGAACAAAGCATACAAACTGCGCATCACAGACAGGGAACAGCTCGACGGACTGCCGGAGACAGCCGTCGAAGCCGCCGCAATGGCCGCCAAGGAAGACGGCGACGAGGGCTGGACATTCACGCTTGACCACCCGAGCTATGCACCGTTCATGACCTACTCCACGCAGCGGGAGCTTCGCAAGCGGCTGTATATGGCCAAAAACACCGAATGCACCCATGACAACGACACCAACAACATAGATATTTGCAAGCGGCTTATAAACATACGGCTGGAGATGGCACGCCTGCTCGGTTACAAGAACTACGCCGCTTACGTGCTTAAGAACCGCATGGCCAAGAACAAGAAAAGCGTAAACCGCCTGCTCAACGAACTCACGGATGCCTACAAGCCGGTGGCAGAGAAAGAGATTGCCGACCTTACGATGTTCGCAAAGAAGTGCGACGGCATAAGGTTCAAGCCCGAACCGTGGGACATGAGCTACTATTCGCACAAGCTGCAACTGAAGAAATACAAGATTGACGCGGAGATGCTGCGCCCATACTTCGAGCTGTCGAAAGTCATAGGGGGCGTGTTCGGCTTGGCAACGCGCCTGTACGGCATAACGTTCAAGGAGAACAAAGACATTCCCGTCTACCATCCCGATGTCAAGGCATACGAGGTTTTCGATGAGGACGGCTCATACATAGCCGTGCTCTACGCCGACTTCTTCCCACGAAAAGGCAAGCAGGGCGGAGCATGGATGACGCAATACCAAGGCCAGTGGACAGACCGCAAAGGCAACAACGTGCGCCCTCACGTAAGCATAGTGATGAACTTGACCAAGCCCACGGACGAAAAGCCATCGCTGCTGACGCTCGGCGAGGTTGAGACGTTCCTCCATGAGTTCGGCCATGCCCTGCACGGCATGTTCGCAAACACGCGCTTCGAGAGTCTCAGCGGCACCAACGTGCTGTGGGATTTCGTCGAATTGCCATCGCAATTCATGGAAAACTATGCCGTGGAAAAAGACTTCCTCAACACATTCGCATTCCATTACAAGACAGGAGAGCCAATGCCCGAGGAACTGATACGCGGCATAGTGAAAAGCCGAAACTTCATGGCTGCCTACAATTGCTTGCGCCAAGTGAGCTTCGCCATGCTCGACATGGCATACTACACAAGGAACAAACCACTGGATGGAGACCTCGTTGCCTTTGAGAAGAAAGCATGGGAGAAAGCCGTCATCACGCCACAACTGCCCGACACCTGCATGACAGTGCAGTTCAGCCACATCATGTCGGGAGGCTATGCCGCCGGATATTACAGCTACAAATGGGCCGAGGTGCTCGACGCCGACGCTTTCAGCGTGTTCAAGAAAGAAGGCATCTTCAACCGCGACACGGCGCGTCGCTTCAGGCAGGAGATTCTATCCAAAGGCGGCACGGAGCCACCAATGACGCTCTACAAGCGCTTCCGAGGCGGCGAGCCCACCATAGCCGCCCTGCTCCGCAGGAATGGCATAAGGAGGAACAACACAAAGTAAGATGAGACAAGGCGACAAACAGCGAGAGCTGGACATCAGATACCTCCGCATGGCGCGCATCTGGGCGGAGAACAGCTACTGCCAACGGCGCAAGGTGGGGGCACTCGTAGTGAAAGACAAGATGATAATCAGCGACGGATACAACGGCACGCCGAGCGGTTTCGAGAACGTGTGCGAAGACAGCGACAACGTAACCAAACCTTACGTGCTACACGCCGAGGCCAACGCCATTACCAAACTGGCTCGCAGCTCCAACAACAGCGACGGCTCAACGCTCTACGTCACCGCCTCGCCCTGCATCGAATGCGCCAAGCTGATAATACAGGCCGGCATAAGGCGAGTGGTCTACGGCGAGCACTACCGACTGGAAGACGGCATCGCCTTGCTCAAGAAAGCCCACATAGAAGTAATGTATCTAAATCCGGACGACAATGAACCATAGCAAGTCCAACCGCTTCATGCCCTTGGCAATGGCCGTGTGCGTGGTGGTGGGAATACTCATCGGCACTTTCTATGCCAACCTGTTCTCGGGCAACAGGCTCAGCATCATAAACTCCAGCAGCAATAAAATCAACAACCTGCTGCACATAGTGGACGACCAATACGTGGACACGGTAAACATAAACGGCATCGTGGAGAAAGCCATGCCGCAGATATTGGCCGGCCTCGACCCCCACTCCGTGTACATAAGCGCCAAGGATGTGCAAGCCGCCAACGACGACCTAAAAGGGTCGTTCTCCGGTGTCGGCATCGAGTTCACCATCCGCGAGGACACCATCCGCGTGCAAAACGTAGTCAAAAACGGGCCGGCAGAACGGGCCGGCATAGTGGCGGGCGACAAGATTGTGAGCGTCGATGGGGAGCCGTTCGTGGGCAAGGAGGTCACCAACGAGGAAGCCATGCGGCGGCTCAAAGGCCCAAAGAACACCAAGGTCAGCATCGGCGTGCTGCGCTATGGCGAGAATGATGTCCGCCTTTTCACCATAACACGGGGCGATATACCGCAGCACAGCATCAGCGCCACCTATATGCTCAACGACAACACGGGCTACATTAAGATAAAGAACTTTGGGGAGAACACCTACGCAGAGTTGCTTATCGCCTTGGCACGGCTGTCACAGAATCGGTTCAGCAATCTGGTGATAGACCTGCGCGGCAACACCGGCGGCTATCTCGCCTCGGCCGTGCAGATGGTCAACGAGTTCCTGCCTAAAGACCGTCTCATAGTCTACACCGAGGGGCGCAAGTCGCCACGGCAAGAGTTCCGCAGCGACGGGCGCGGCAGTTACCAGTCAATGCCGCTCATCGTCCTCATCGATGAGGGTTCCGCATCGGCATCCGAGATATTCGCAGGCGCGATACAGGACAACGACCGCGGCATGATAATCGGGCGGCGTTCGTTTGGCAAGGGGCTTGTGCAACAGCCGATTGTCTTCAACGACGGTTCTATGATACGGCTCACCGTGGCCCGCTACTACACTCCATCCGGACGATGCATACAGAAGCCATACACCAACGGCGACGACCGCAGCTATGAGGAAGACCTGCTGACGCGCTACCAGCATGGGGAGTTCTTTTCGCAAGACAGCATAAAGCACACCGGCCCCGCATACCACACCGGACTGGGGCGCGTGGTCTACGGCGGAGGCGGCATAACTCCCGACATATTCGTGCCGGAAGACACCGTTGGCATGACATCTTACTACAAGGAGGCGAGCCTGAGCGGCCTGATTATCCAGTTTGCTTACACCTACACAGACAACAACCGCGCCAAACTCAAAGAATACAAGACGCTGGACGAGCTTTCCGACTACCTCGTAAAGCAAAACACCGTGGAGCTGTTCGCGAAGTTTGCGGCAGGCAACGGCCTGCGCCGGCGCAACCTGATGATACGGCAATCACACAAACTGCTTGAGCGGTTCATCAACAGTCGCATCGTCTACAACATGCTCGAGGAACAAGACTGGATAGAATACCTCAACCGCAACGACCCCGCCATCGACGCTTCTCTCAAAGTGTTCAAGAACGGAACGGCCTTTCCGACCGCGCCGGAAACCACCGACGACAGCCAAGACACGGCCATAGGCACCGGTCTTGCGCGACCAACGGCATCGGCCTGACCGCCAGTCCATCCCAAAGCGGTCGCCGGACTTGCCATGAAAGGCTGACGTGAAATCACAGATGCGGCTTTCACTACCTGCGTGGGTTGATTTTCCTTAGAGCGATTTTGGAACTACGGCACTGCCATCCACTTCCGCATGAGACGTCAAATTGCCACAAAAAGCAGTTCCCTTGCTCCGCCAACGAAGACCGGAGCAAGGGAACTGCCGTGGTGCACGCAAGCACCGCGCTCAGAAATCAACACCAATGTTTATGTAAAAGCACCCGGTGTGTGAAGAGTCGAAGTCGTCGTGGCAGATGTTGTAGAGTCCGAAGTCATAGGCTATGTCTGCGTAAATCATCTGATATTCAATCCCGCAGCCTATGCGAATGCCACCATCGAAACGCTTGAAGAATTTTGAGCTGAACGACGAATACACCACCCTGTCATCCGCCGACGTTCCGTAGTCTTTCACCTTGCCGCCCACGCCAACGGCCATGTAGCCACCCAAAAAGGGCTGCATGGAGAAACCGTCAAGTCCAAACTTGTATTTTGCGATTATGGGCAGCTCGAGATAGTCCAAGTCATAAGTGAATTTTCTGCCCTCATAGTAACCCCTGCCGCCTTTCTCGGTATAATACAGTCCCGTTTCCAAGTACACGGGCGCCGCCTGCGACAGCTGGAATCCGACGACGGCACCCACATTGAGTCCCGGCCGCACGCCCCCGCCGTCAAGTTCATCGTCATCGGAATTCACCGTTGACAAAGTAAGCCCCAACCTTAATCCATAGTAAATGTTGTGGCTTTCGGTGTACTCCGGATTCAGTGGATATACGTATTGTTGCGCCGATGATGTCACGGTCATGATTAGGCTCATGACAGCCAGCAATGCCTTTTTCATTTCCTCACGTATTGGTTTCTGTGCATATCTTTCCTAATGCAAAGGTATGTGATATTTTGGGAAATGCAAAAAGTTTTACATTAAAAAGTATGGCATACGGCAGGAACGCCAGTTGTCGTCGGGCGTTCCTGCCCAAGCCCATCCAGACCGCCGACAATCATCGAGCCGCCTCCTTGCAACACATGTGCCACTCTTTCTCCGCCATCGCCAAGTCAGCCGCCATACTGTATGTCGTGGTCGGCGCAGTGGATGGCCGTGGTCTCCATCTCGAGCGTGCTGTGGGCTATGCCTTCGGCGGCGAGCGTGGCCTTGATGGCGGCCTTTGCCTGCTCCATGACCGCCAGTTCGTCTATCACCACGTGAGCCGTGAGCGCGTTGATGGTGGTGCTGACGGCCCAAATATGCACATGGTGGACATTGACCACATGGTCGCAAGCCATCATGCGAGCCACCACCCGGTCTGGGTCAATCCCCTCCGGGGTGCCGTCCACCGACAGGCGCAGGCTCTCCGCAAGGAGCTTCCACGCCGACACCAGTATCACGGCCGCTATGGCCAGTGAGACGATGGGGTCCACAATGTTCCAGCCAGTGTAGGTTATCACTATCCCCGACACCACGACCCCGACGCTGACCAGCGTGTCGGCGGCCATGTGGAGGAATGCGCCCCGCACATTGATGTCGCCTTTCTGGCCTTTCATGAGCAGCAATGCCGTCGCTCCGTTGACGACAATCCCCACCAAGGCTGTCCACGTAACGGCCACTCCGTTTACATCGGTTAGCTCGCTGAACTTACGCAGACTCTCCACGATGATTGCCCCCACGGCCACGAGCAGAATGATGGCGTTGAGCAGCGAAATGAGCACGGTGCTCTTCTTCAGTCCGTAAGTGAAGTTCTTCGACGAGTGCACGGCCGCCAGCTTGAACGACACAAGCACGAGCAACAGCGAAAACACGTCGCTAAGGTTGTGGCCGGCGTCGGACAGTAGCGACAGCGAATTCTGCATCAAGCCCACGCCCGCCTCAACGAGCACGAACAAGGTGTTGATGACTATCGACAGTATGAATATGCCGCCCATCGACTTTGCGTCATGCACGTGGGCATGGTTGTGATGGCATCTATGGCTTTTCTTTTCCATTGCGCTTTTTCCTTTGGTTCATAGCGCAAAAGTATGGATAATGAAGCGCAACATGGTTGCAAAAAGGCAACCCGAGCCACACGGCGACCCCTACGAGTGGCGATATTCCGCGGGTGTGCACCCCGTGAGCCGCGAGAACAGGCGGCAAAACGACGATTCGCAGGCGAAGCCCAGCAGCGCGGCAATCTCCGACGTGGCTTTCGGCGTGCCGAGCAGCAGCTCCTTGGCCACCGCCAAGCGGCGCATGGCCACGAACTCCGCGGGTTCCAGCCCCGTCTCCTGGCGCATCATGTCGGCTGTATACGCCTCCGAATGACCCGCCCAGCGGGCAATGAGCGCCGCCGTGGGCATTCCCTCGCTGGCGGCGCGCCCCTGCATGAAATAGCTGTCGGCCCGCCGCGAAACCTCGGCCATGGCCTCCTCGCTCAAGTCGTGGCGCAGGATGAACTGAATGCCGTAGAAGCGGCTGCAATAGTTGAGCAGAAGCTCTATCTTGTTGCACAGCAGAGTGCAACTGAAGCGGTCGATGCCCCAGTGCAGCTCCTCGTCGATATAGTCCATGCAAAGCTGTATCTGTCTCATCCCGCGGCGCGACAGCCACAGCCGCTCGCAGCCATCGTAGCCAAAGAATGTGTAACCGGCAATCTTGCAGCCCAATCCCTCGCAGCGCATCAGGTCGGGATGGAAAAGCAGCATCCTGCCGTCGGCAGCCTCCACGGCCTCGATGCTGTTCCCGGGCGTGGCAAAGAGCATGGCCGCGTCGCTATAGTCACAGCCTTGCTGCCCGCCGTGGCAGTCGGCGGGCAGTCCCTCTGCCAGCATCACGGCGTAGCAGTCGAGCTTGAGCCGCCCACAGCCGCACGCCTTGCGCAGGTCGATGATGCTGGCCAAGGGGTGCAGGGTCTCCTCGCCAGAGAGCCTGTTGCACCGGCATACGGTCGAAATGCCTGTGTCTTTCATGTCTGTGTCTGCTTAAATGCGTTTGCCTTTTCCCGCCGGGCCGTCGGTATCATGCCTCAGCCTTGCGATAGTCGGTGGGCGTCATGCCCACGCCCCGCTTGAAATAGCGGTTGAAGTGCTGCGAATACTGGAAGCCCAGGTCGTAGGCTATCTCCGTAACCGTCTTGCCCGTGCCCAAAAGTTCCTCCTTGGCCATGTCTATTATCTTGGCCTGTATGAACTCCTGCGGCGAACGGCCTGTCTCCTTCTTCACGAGGTCGCCGAAGTAATTGGGCGACAGGAAGCACCGTTCCGCGAAGTATCTCACCGACGGCAAGCCGTTGCGGCGGGCCACGCTATCGCGGAAATACTTGTTCAGCTCATCCTCGAAGCGCGTCAGCACGTCGTGGTTCACCTCCTTGCGGGTGATGAACTGGCGGTCGTAGAAGCGCATACAGTAATCGAGCAGCAGCTCTATGTTGCGGCAGATGAGGTTTTTGCTGTGGCCGTCAATGGGGCGTTCCGTCTCCATGCGTATCTTTTCGAGACAGTCCTTGAAGATGGCTTTCTCCTGCTCCGACAGGTGCAGGGCCTCACGCGAGGTGTACTCAAAGAATGAATAATGCCCGATGTTGTGGCCGAGCGACGTGCCGCGGATGAGGTCGGGGTGGAAGAGCAGCCCCATGGCCGTGGGCTTGAAGCCCGACTTGTATTTCACATGCACCACCTGACCCGGCGCAAAGCTCGTCACCGTGCCCTCCTGGTAGTCGTATGGCTGGCGACCGTAGGTAATGTCGCCGCAATACGACTGCTTGAGCCACATAGCGTAGATGCCATAGGTGTAGACCGCCTCAGGCGGATAGGCGCGCACGGCGGTGTCAGCCATGTCGATTACCGCCACGAGCGGGTGGCGCGTCTCGAGCCCCAAGAGCCTGTCATACGCATCGACAGAATCGAGTATTATTTGCTTCTCCATGATGTTTGCATTTTGTCTGTCCGCAAAATTACGCAATATTTCCTTTCACGCGACTAAACGCATTACGGAATTATGTGCATTTATTACATGAGGGGAGCGTTGACGAGCCGAGAGCCGGCAGCCGCGTGAACACTGCCTTGGCGGAACTGACGCGCCGCCGGGGCATAATTCCGGCAACCGGTCTGAGGTAAATAATGTTTACAAAAACCGTGGCCGTCATGCGCCCTAGTCCGTTTTGGCCTGCGAAACAGACCGTTTCGCCTTGCGAAATGCACCGT
>CAZKMT010000041.1:0-18924 GCA_964554115.1 uncultured Prevotella sp. | reverse complement strand
TTGAAGACACAATCAGCGCATTCATAACGACAGACAAGGCAAAACGCAAGAAATGCGTACAGGAAGTCGTCTATGAATGGCGGATTAACCGGAAAAGCATTTCTTTTTCGAGCAAAGGCAAACCGAAAATAATGGACACCATTTACGTAACCAACAGTCTCCTTGCCGACAGGCAAAGATTGGGTCTTCCGATAGACGAAAACTTTTACGACCCTCTTCTGCACCAATTCATGATTAATGCCGCGCGAGTGTTCAGTCTTGGCAACCCTAAGGCCGACTATGCGAATTATGTCATCTCAAAGGCATTGTTCGAAAAACATTACGGCAGCAAAAACTTCCATTCGGAGAAGCACAAAGAGATAGAGGCCGCTCTGAAAAACGACAATTACAGGCAATTCATCCTTGCCGTCCTGTTCCTTTACTGAGAAGAAAATACAGCCAGCCACACCGGGACAAGAACGCTCCTGTCTCGGTGTGGCTGCTCAAAGGCGAAAAACAGGCGTAAAGACTTGTTTCAACCGCGTGAAAGCCAATTTACTTGCGATTCACCTCGAAATGCGGTGGCAAAGCCGTGCGCATTGCGAAATATCTCTACAAAATGTAAGTTCCCGAATTAGGGGTGCGTACAAAGTGTAGCAATGCGTTGGAACATTGGTACACCCATACTTTTGACTCAGTGAAAGTTGTTTTTATGGCAATCAATCGCGGTGCGCTGCAAATATGGGGTTTGAAAGCAATGCCGGGATATGGCAATCCGTCATATAAATGATGGTGACAAGAAAAGTTTTTCAGAATTACAAAAAAAACATTGCTTCATGATTATTTCTGACTTTTTTCGGTTACATTTGCAAGTTAAAAGAAAAAGGTAAAAATGGCGAGAAAGAAAGAAAGACGCAAAGCGACTTCATTGAGTGGTGCCACACATGGTTTCAACAATATGTTGCATAACGAGAAGCTGAATTTCGTGTTCGGCGTGCTTATGCTGGCACTCGCGGTGTACCTGACTTTGTCTTTCACATCTTATTTTACTACTGCTGAGGCTGACCAGAGTCTCATTGAAATGCCAAGGGAAGGCGAAATATTTAACACACACAGGGAATTTCAGAACAGATGCAATTCCATCGGGGCTTACACATCCCATTTCTTCATAAAAAGATGCTTTGGAATAGCTGCGTTTTTGATACCTTTTTTCCTGTTCTTTGCAGCCATGAATCTGATGAGGGTTTACAGAGTAAACATCCATAAATGGTTTCTGTGTACAATGCTTGTGATGATATGGATGTCTGTAACTTTCGCAAAATGTCTCTCGCCGCTGTTCAAGGACAGCTGCTACAATCCCGGCGGCGACCATGGACTTTACCTTTGCAATTTTGTGGAAAACCTTGTCGGAGCACCTGGGCTGGCGATTCTGCTCATTGTCATTGCCATTGTATTTTTGGCATACGTAAGCGCTGAGACGATATTTTTGGTGCGCAAGTTGTTGAACCCCGTGAAATTCTTTACCGGCACAGTGAAGTTTAAGGTAAACAATTACGGCGGACAGAACCATGAAATAGGCCAAGACGAAAAAACGGAAATGACCGGAGGCCAAGATGTGGCTGACGATCCGACAGTCGAAATCATCAATTTCGACCACGAACCGCAGCCAACGGATGGGGTGACTTTCGATGGCAAGGGAGGAAACAGCACTGATGGCAGCAATGAGGTAAGCATGGATATCAAGATGGCGAATAGCGAAAAAAAAGCCGATGGAGGAGCTTTGGTTCGTATCGGAGACTCTGAGATGGCGCTGTATGACCCCAAGCGCGACCTCGAGAATTACCACTTCCCCACACTCGATCTGCTGAAAAAGTACGAAAACGACGGCAAGCCCTACATAGACATGGCCGAGCAGACAGCCAACAAAAACCGCATCGTGGAAGTGCTTCGCACGTTTGGGGTTGAGATAAGCAGCATCAAGGCCACTGTCGGCCCCACGATAACCCTCTACGAAATAACGCCGGCACAGGGTGTGCGCATAGCCAGGATAAGAAACCTTGAGGACGACATTGCACTGAGTCTCGCGGCTTTGGGCATTCGCATCATTGCCCCAATTCCGGGCAAGGGAACAATTGGCATCGAAGTGCCAAATGCCCGGCAGAACATTGTGTCGATGGAGAGCGTACTTAATTCTAAAAAGTTCCAAGAGACGACCATGGAGCTGCCGTGTGCAATTGGAAAGACCATAACAAACGAGGTGTTTATGTTCGACTTGGCCAAGATTCCACACTTGCTCGTGGCCGGTGCCACGGGCCAGGGTAAGTCGGTCGGCCTGAATGCCATCATCACTTCGCTGCTTTACAAGAAACATCCGGCAGAGATGAAGATTGTGCTCATTGACCCGAAAAAGGTGGAGTTCAGTATCTATAGCCCCATTGCCAATCATTTCCTGGCAAAAGTTCCCGATGAAGATGCCGAACCAATCATCACCGATGTGAGCAAGGTTGTGCGCACACTCAACAGTTTGTGCAAGGAGATGGACACTCGTTACGACTTGCTGAAACTGGCCGGAGCCCGCAACATAAAGGAATATAACAAGAAGTTCGTTGCAAGGCAACTCAACCCGGAGAAAGGACATCGTTTCATGCCTTACATTGTGGTGATAATAGACGAGTTTGGCGACCTGATCATGACGGCGGGCAAGGAAATAGAGTTGCCCATCGCGCGCATAGCCCAGTTGGCCCGCGCCGTAGGCATACACATGGTGATAGCCACCCAGCGTCCCACGACAACGATTATCACTGGCAACATCAAGGCAAACTTCCCGGGACGCATAGCTTTCAAAGTGAGTGCGATGGTAGACTCGAAGACCATACTTGACAGGCCGGGAGCCAATCAGCTGATAGGCCGCGGCGACATGTTGTTCCTGAACGGTAATGAGCCGGTGCGCGTGCAGTGTGCTTTTGTGGACACTCCGGAGGTGGAGCGCATCAACGATTTCATATCCCAGCAGCAAGGTTATACAGCTCCGTTCGGACTGCCTGAGCCAGACTCTGGCGATGGTGAAGGCATTGGCAGCTCCAGTGATGTGGACATGCAGCACCTCGACCCCTTGTTTGAGGATGCGGCGCGCCTCATTGTGCTCAACCAGTCGGGAAGCACCAGCTTGATACAGCGTAAGTTCTCCATAGGCTACAACCGTGCGGGACGTCTGATGGATCAGCTCGAGAAAGTCGGCATCGTTGGCGCAGCTTATGGCGGCAAGCCCCGCGAGGTGCTGATACAGGACGAGGTGAGCCTTGACAACCTGCTCAGCTCAATAAAATAACTTTAAACCATAAACGGAAGAGGACATGAAAAAAATAGTTTCTGTCATTTTAGCTGTGGTTGCGGTATGTTGCAGTGCCACAGCACAGCCTGCGCGGGCTGTGCTTGACAAGGTTTCCACGGTGCTTGGAACTCCGGGCGGCTTGTCGGCCAGCTACAGTCTATCGAGTGAGCAATACGGTAACACAGCAGGAACGATAGCCATAAAGGGCAACAAGTTTCGTGCGATGACAAGCTATGCCACCGTGTGGTTTGATGGCACGACGCAGTGGACATACGTGAAAGACAACAATGAGGTAAACATCAACACTCCGACAGAGGGTGAGCTTCAGGCTATCAATCCTTACAGCTTTATCAACATGTACAAAAGCGGCTTCGCGTTCGAAATGGAAACAGTTGGCACCAATTATCGGATACACCTCACGGCAACAGACAAATCGCACCAAATACAGGAAATGTTCATCACGGTCAGCAAGTCTGATTACGTGCCATCAAAGATAAGGATGCGCCAAGGGGCTTATTGGAGCGACATAGACATAAGCGACGTAAAGAAGGCCAACTTCAGCGATGCCACGTTTAAATTCAACAGCAATGAATATCCTGGCGTTGAGATAATAGACTTGCGTTGACCATACCCGCTTAAAGCATGGTTTTGACAGGGATATAGTAGTCTTCGCAACGCATTTTCCATAGTGTGCAAGTAGATGTTTTATTAATTTAAAGAGAGAAAAAATGACATTGAGAAACATTGTTTCAGGCGGCATGTTGCTGCTTTCGGCCACAGTCTTTGCGCAAGGCGCAGTGATTGAGAATGAGGTTACAAACGCCATCATGGAGCGTCGCTCTGTGCGTAAGTATTTGGATAAGCCCGTGGAACATTCCAAATTGGAGACGATAGCCATCTGTGGTGTCAATGCCCCTAACGGAATGAACAAACAAGCTTGGGCGGTGCGTATAGTGGAAAGCCGGGAATGGATAGAGGGCATAACGGCCGAGTATGTGAAGAAAAACGCTGACGCCGTGGCGCGTGACAGCAATTTCAAGAACATGTTCCGCAATGCGCCAAACCTTATAGTAATAGCCACACCCGCAGGCAAGGGGCTTGTGGATGCCGGCCTTATGGGAGAAAACATGATTTTGGCTGCACAAAGCATGGGGCTTGGCACGTGCTGCTTAGGAGGCCCCGTGCGCTTCCTGACCGGCGATGCCGCAGCCAAGGAATATCTCGACAGACTTGACATTCCGGATGGCTATGAGATAGCCTATATGATTGCTGTGGGATATCCCGATGAGCAACCGGAGGCCAAGCCTCGTGACATGGGCAAGGTCAAATATATCAAGTGATGCCGGGTGTGCGGCTTAAGCGTTGAGAGTCGTGGGCACAAGCCCTTTCCTTAAAAAAGATAATATTATTTTGTTGCCTAAAAAAAATATATTAACTTTGCGGCTCACAGGATTTTAGAATAAAGGAAATAAAGAAACCATGGCAAAGAAATTCGCCGAATACAATGGCCTGAATCTAACTCGGGTAAACGAAGAAATACTTGAAAGTTGGAATGAAAACGATATCTTCCGCAGGTCTGTGGAAGAACGCGAGGGATGCCCGCAGTTTGTGTTTTTCGAGGGGCCACCCTCTGCAAACGGCCATCCCGGCATACACCATGTATTGGCGCGCGCCATAAAAGACACATTCAACAGGTATAAGACCATGAAAGGCTACCAGGTTCATAGGAAAGCCGGATGGGATACCCATGGACTTCCGGTAGAGCTTGGAGTGGAAAAAGAACTCGGCATCACCAAGGCCGATATTGACAACAAAGATTCCGCCCGGTGTATTTCTGTGGAGGATTACAATAGCAAATGCCGTGAGAATGTCATGAAGTATACGGCCGAGTGGCGTAAGCTGACGGAAGAGATGGGCTATTTCGTTGACCTCGACAATCCATACATCACCTATGACAGCAAATACATGGAGACCTTGTGGTGGCTGCTGAAGCAACTGTACCGGAAAGGACTTCTATACAAGGGTTATACAATACAGCCTTATTCTCCGGCTGCGGGTACGGGGTTGAGTTCGCACGAACTTAACCAGCCGGGATGCTACCGTGACGTTAAAGACACTACCGTGACGGCGCTATTCAAGGTGCTTACGCCGAAAGATGAGTGGAATGAGTGGGGTGTCCCGTGTTTTGCGGCGTGGACTACCACACCGTGGACGTTGCCTTCCAATACGGCTCTTTGCGTTGGGCCTAATTTTGACTATGTGGCAGTGCAAACGTATAATGCATATACAAATCAGCCCATCACTGTGGTCATGGCCGAAGAGTGTTTTAAGGCATATTTTGCGCCGGAAGGCAAAGACAAGGCGTTGGCTGATTATAAGCATGGTGACAAGGTGATTCCGTACAGGGTTGTGGGGCGGTACAAAGGAACCGAACTCGTGGGCTTGAAGTATGCGCAGCTCATGCCATGGGTGAAGCCCTGCCAGAAGCTCGGAGCCAATGCGCCGAGTTATGTGAATGAATATGCAAAGTTGCACGAGGACAAAGTGTTTGAGAGTGAGAACGGGAAGGAACGCTTTGTCGAGATGGCTGACTGTGCATTTAGAGTGATATCTGGCGATTATGTTACCACCGATGATGGTACAGGTATAGTGCATATAGCCCCGACTTTTGGTGCTGACGACGCCAACGTGGCTGCTGCGGCCAATATCCCCGCACTGTTCTTGATTAACAAGAAAGCGGAAACACGGCCTATGGTTGACCTGGAGGGCAAATATTATGTAACTGACGAACTTGACGGCAACTTCATCGCAAAGTGCGTGAATGTCAGCGTATATGGCAGTCATGCCGGCGATTATGTGAAAAATGCGTATAAGCCGGAATTCAATGTCGGAGGCAAGTATGACGAAGCAGCCGCCAACAAGGCCGAAGACTTGAATGTTGTCATCTGTATGGAGATGAAGCAAGAGGGCACTGCCTTGAAAATCGAGAAACATGTCCATAATTATCCGCACTGCTGGCGCACTGACAAACCCGTGCTTTACTATCCCTTAGACAGTTGGTTTATACGTTCCACGGCGGGCAAAGACAGAATGGTGGAACTTAACAAGACCATAAGATGGCAACCGGAATCCACCGGAACGGGACGCTTTGGCCATTGGTTGGAAAATCTCAACGATTGGAATCTGTCGCGTTCACGTTTTTGGGGCACGCCGCTTCCAATCTGGCGTGATGAGGATGGAAATGAGATTTGCATCGGAAGCCTGCAAGAACTTTATGATGAGATAGAGCACTCTGTGGCCGTTGGCTTTATGTCATCGAACCCGTTGAAAGACAACGGTTTCATTCCGGGTGACTATTCAAAAGAAAACTATGGCAAAGTGGACATGCACCGTCCTTATGTTGATGATATAATCCTTGTCAGCAGTGCTGGAAAACCGATGAAACGGGAGACTGACTTGATTGATGTATGGTTCGATTCCGGTGCCATGCCATACGCGCAAATCCACTATCCGTTTGAGAACAAGGAGTTGATAGATAAGCGACTTGCATTTCCCGCTGACTTCATAAATGAGGGCGTAGACCAAACACGTGGCTGGTTTTTCACGTTACATGCCATCGCGACGCTCGTGTTCGACAGTGTGGCATTTAAGAATGTGATTTCTTCCGGATTGGTTCTTGATGCAAAAGGCAACAAGATGAGCAAGCATGTAGGTAACGTTGTCAATCCTTTTGGGATGATAGAAAAGTTTGGCGCGGATCCGGTGCGCTTCTATATGCTGACCAATTCGGAGCCGTGGGACAACTTGAAATTCTCTCCCGATGGGGTTGATGAGGTGAAACGGAAATTCTTTGGCACGCTTTACAATACATATTCTTTCTTCAGCCTTTATGCGAATGTTGACGGATTCGACTATTCGCAACCTGAGGTGGCTGTCATGGAAAGGCCGGAAATTGACCGTTGGATATTGTCTGTTCTGAACTCACTGGTGAAAAATGTGGAAATGGAACTGGACAGGTATGATCCGACAAAGGCGGGACGCATGATAGACGCTTTTGTTAATGACGACCTCTCAAATTGGTATGTGCGTCTCAATCGCAAGCGTTTCTGGGGCAAGGAGATGAGTAAAGACAAACTGTCGGCATACCAAACATTGTACACGTGTTTGGAAACGGTGGCCAAGCTCTTGGCTCCATTCGCTCCATTCTATGCCGATCGTCTGTACAGGGACTTGACTTCCGTCACGGGACATGGCATGGATTCTGTACATTTGGCTAACTTTCCTGAATCCGACACGCAAATGATTGACAAAGAACTTGAGGAACGGATGGGGCTGGCACAAAAAATAACTTCGATGACATTGGCCTTGCGACGCAAGGTGAACATCAAAGTGCGCCAACCGTTACAGACAATAATGATTCCTGCGATGGACGATGTGCAGAGACACCACATTGAAGCTGTCAAGGAGCTGATATTAAACGAGGTTAATGTAAAGGAACTGCGATTTACCGATGGCGATGGCGTATTGGTGAAAAAGGTAAAATGCAACTTCAGGACAATGGGCAAGAAATATGGAAAGCTCATGAAAGACATTGCCGCAAGGATAGACTCGTTAAGTCAGGAGGAGATTTCGTCGCTCGAAAGTGAGGGCGGGATGCATCTCGTCTTAGGCGGACAGGAGGTCGTGATTGATGCCTCCGATGTCGAAATCATAAGCGAAGACATTCCCGGATGGCTTGTGAGCAATGAAGGCAATGTCACAGTTGCACTGGAAGTTGAACTGACCGATGCTCTCCGAAACGAAGGACTTGCCCGCGAGCTCATAAACCGCATACAGAATTTGCGCAAAGACAATGGCCTTGAGATTACGGACAGAATCACAGTGTCAATATCTCAAGAAGACAGGATTGCCGCTTCTGTCAATGAATTTTCCGATTACATAAAGTCGCAGGTACTTGCTGATTCCATATTGTTATGTGACAATGACGGTTCGGAATTTTCTCTTGATGGCATTACAGTTACTATAAAAGTTCAAAAGGCTTGACTGAAGACTGATTTATTAACATAAAGCATATCAATAATTATGGCAGAGAAAACACGTTATAACGATGAGGAGCTTGAGGAGTTCAAGAAAATCATCAATGATAAACTTGCTTTGGCCAGACGCGATTATGAGCAAATGATGAGTGTGCTTATGAATCAGGATGGAAACGATGTAGACGACACATCGCCTACTTATAAAATCCTCGAGGAGGGAAGCGCAACACAAACGAAAGAGGAACTAATCCAATTGGCCAGTCGACAGCAGAAATTCATAAACGGTCTTGAAGCTGCGTTGGTACGCATTGAGAACAAGACCTATGGCATAGACCGCATTACGGGCAAGCTCATCCCTAAGGAACGCTTGCGTGCGGTGCCACATGCCACATTGAGCGTGGAGTCGAAACAGAACAGAAAAAAATGAACCGAAGCGGCATGCTTTCAAAGGGAAGAATGGCTATATTTATCATTATAGCCATTCTTTTGATAGACCAGATTTCCAAAGTGTGGGTTAAGACGAACATGACCCTGCATGAAACAATCGCCATAACAGATTGGTTTAAGATATGTTTCATCGAAAACAATGGCATGGCTTATGGCATGGAGATAGGTAGCAAGCTGTTTCTTACTCTGTTTCGGATTGTCGCCATTTGCTTGATAGGGTATTACTTGTACTTGCAAGTGAACCGGAATGTGCGCAAAGGATATATAATTTGCCTTGCGATGGTTGTGGCAGGCGCATTGGGCAACGTCATTGATAGCATGTTCTACGGGCTGATTTTCAGTGCATCGTCAGAATATTACACGTCTTTTTTTGTTCCTTTCGGTACTGGTTATTCATCATTTTTGACGGGCAAGGTGGTCGACATGCTGTATTTCCCTTTGATTGAGTTTACATGGCCTGGCTGGATGCCATTTGTGGGAGGAGAATATTTCATCTTTTTCAGTCCGATTTTTAATGTCGCTGATGCCAGCATAAGTGTCGGCGTAATCGTTATGCTTCTGTTTTACAGGAAAGAGATAAGCCACATTTCCATAAAGGCGTGTGGTCGTGAAAAGGAAGAGAGCCGGCCGAATGAACTTTAAGAATGGACACAAAACCAATTGTTACAGCTTTGCCACATTAATCTTGTGCATAGTATCGCTGGTGGCATTGTCATGTTCGCCGGGCGTTCCTGGTGAATATATACAGCCTGACGAGTTGGAAGATATACTGTATGATTATTATGTGTCGCAGGCAATGGCGAGTCAAGGGCAAAATAGGGAGCAGACAATATTTAACAGAAACGTATATTTCAATGCCGTGCTGAAGAAGCACGGAATAACGGAGGCAGAGTTGGATTCCTCCATGGTGTATTATTATTCCGATACAAAAAGACTTTACAACATTTATTTGAAATTGTCGGAACGCATAGGCAACGATGCCATGGGGCTGGGCGCTTCTGTCAGAGAGATAGGTAAGTATTCGCAGCTAAGGGCCGATGGCGACACCGCAAATATCTGGCAAGAATCACAAACTGCCATCCTGATGCCGCTGCCTCCATACAACAGGGTTGATTTTAGCATAAAGGCCGACTCGACGTTTATGTGTGGCGACTCGTTTTTGTTCAATTTCATGACAGAATTCATGTATCAGTCTGGTACCAAAGATGCGGTGGTCTATGTTGCCATAAGATATGACAATGACAGCATTTCCACCCATTCCACCCATGTCGGTGTATCGGGACTGTCGCAATTGAGGATTCCGGCCAACGCATCCAATACAGTTGAAAGCATCGATGGCTTCATATATCTTAGTCGTGGCAATGATGAGTCGCAGACTTTGAAGCTGATGTTCATAAGCCAGATACAATTTGTGAGGTTTCATGCGAAAAAGACAGAGGAAGAAAAAACCGAAGCAGACAGCATTCTGATTCGCAAGCCCGACAGCGTGTCGGTAAAACCCTTGCCACGGCGCGACAGTGCGGATGTTGTAGAGCAGACACCTACGGATGAAGGCTTGCGTCATGCATTGCCTGGAGGTCAACATGACGGTGGACTGGAAAAGATAGAAGTCATGAAAGTGCAACCGGTAAAACAGTAACAATGATGAATGGAAGACTGAGGCGAGTGGCGGTACATAGAGCTGTCTTAGACGGAGTGACTTTGGACAATGCGGTCTTGGAGATAGTAGAGGGTAGGGTGGTCAATCATTACAGACTGGTGGGAGAGCCTGCCTTTACCGAATGGCTTGGGGGGACGGCCATTTTGGAAAGAGACGAAGAATGTGGCGTCCTTAGGGCTTTTATGGACGGGAAAATAGTGGAGTGAAATTAGCGGTGATTATGAAAAATGTAAAGAGTCGCTTGGCGGCGATGAATTTTTTGGAGTTTGCTGTATGGGGAGCATACCTTACGTGCATGGGCAATTACCTTGGGCGTGTAGGCATGGGTGAAGTGGTGGCATGGTTTTATGCGATACAGGGCATCGTCTCTATCTTCATGCCGACCATCATGGGAATCATAGCCGATAGGTTCATCCAGCCGCAGCGTTTGTTGGGGTTGTGCCATTTTGTGGCGGGAACATGCATGATGGCACTTGCCATAATAGGGATGAATTGTGACATTCCAAATATGATATTGTTCATATCCATCTACTCGCTGAGTGTCGCGTTCTATATGCCGACGTTGGCACTGTCGAATACGGTAGCCTTTTCCACCTTGAAAGCCAATGGACTTGACACGGTGAAAGATTTCCCACCAATACGGGTTCTCGGAACTGTCGGTTTCATAATGTCGATGTGGTTTGTCAATTGTGCCGTAGTGGATGACGCAGGCTTTCATTTCGCCCTGGGAGAGAATTCGTACAAGTTCCAGTATACTTATATGCAGTTCCTTGTGTCCGGCTTGCTGAGCATTGTCCTTTTTCTCTACTGCATGACCCTCCCTCAATGCCATATAGAACGCAAGGCATCGCGTTCCGTTGCAGAATCTTTTGGTTTGGATGCGTTCCGTCTTTTCGGTGTGAAGAAAATGGCCTTGTTTTTCATTTTCTCCATGTTGTTGGGTATGTCGCTTCAGATAACCAATGGCTATGCCACCCCATTCATCACGAGTTTCAAGGGTATTCCCGATATGGCGGACACCTTTGGCGCAAACAATGCCACGATGCTTGTCTCGTTGTCGCAAGTGGCAGAGGCTCTGTGCATACTGATGATACCTTTCTTCCTCAAGCGTTATGGCATAAAGGTTGTTATGGTGATAGCCATGTTTGCATGGGTTCTTCGTTTCGGCTTCTTCGGTTTGGGTAATCCATCGTTCCCCGGTGTCGTTTTGTTCATCCTCTCATGCCTTGTCTATGGGGTTGCGTTCGATTTCTTTAACGTGTCGGGAGGGCTTTATGTGGATAGCGAATGCCCTCCGGAAATGCGCGCGTCAGGGCAGGGGCTGTTCATGCTAATGACCAACGGACTGGGAGCCACAATCGGAACCCTGTGCGCCGGAGAGGTGATAAACCATTATTGCTCATGGACTGCCGATGGTTATTTGCTTGGCGATTGGCAGACGTGCTGGTTCATCTTTGCCGGATATGCTTTTGTCGTTCTCGTGTTGTTCTTGCTGTTGTTCAATCCTGAAAAGAGGAAACGGGCGCAATGAAAAAGACGAGGCTTGTGTTTGGAGGGCTGTCTGAAGTCGTGGGAGGAGACGGGATGGCCATAGTGGTTCTTTTAGACGAGGATGGGCAGCGTGCCATCAGTCTGGTATGCGACAGCGCGATTAAATATCAGATAGGACTGAGAGTTTCCGGCAATGCCGCCTGTAGACGTTTGTTGCCGGAAGTGATGTCGTCCATGCTTGGTATGGAGGTTGATATGTCGAGATATGAAATTGACATTTACAACTTGGTTGACGGAGAATACAAGGTCGTTGTGCATGACAGCGAGACGTTGATTGAGTATCCGATACGGCTTAGCGATGCCGTATTGTTGTCTTTGGTGGGCAATGTCAAGATATTCATTGCCAAGTGGTTGTTCGCAAAGCAGTCCGTGTCATACGCATCGGGGACAAACAAACTGGCCATACCTATCAATACACTGGACACGGCCAGGCTTGACGATGAACTGAAGAAAGCTGTGAAGGACGAGAACTACAGGCTTGCGTCACAAATACAAGAAGAGCTTAAACGTAGGAAATGTTCTTTGCAATGAGAAAAAGATGAAGGAAACAAGGTTTTTTTATGTTCCAGACATTGCCTCAACCGGGCAGCTTCCGCCTGAAGAATCCCAACATGCTGTGCGTGTCCTCCGCATGGGTGCAGGCGATGAGATGGTGCTTATGGATGGGAAAGGAACATTCTATCAAGCTGAAATTGCTGTGGCGTCGCCGCATGGTTGCATGTTCAACGTGTTGCAAGTCATGCCCCAACAGCCATCGTGGCAAGGCCATCTCCATATTGCCATGGCACCGACCAAGGCCATCGACCGCACTGAGTGGGCAATAGAAAAGGCTGTGGAAATAGGAATCGACGAACTATCGCTTCTTAACTGTAAGAACTCAGAGCGGCATGACGTGAAAGTGCAACGGCTTGACAAGATAGTGGTGTCTGCAATGAAGCAGAGCCGGAAAGCATGGAAGCCCCGGCTAAATGAGATGGACACGTTTGGGCATTTTGCAAGTCGGCAGGTCAATGGCAGGAAATATGTGGCTCACTGCCACGAAGAGATACCGCGTACATATCTTTTTGACGAACTGCGAAAACCCTGTGGCACGCATGACACCACAGTGCTTGTTGGTCCGGAGGGCGATTTCACCTTGGACGAGGTGAGGATGGCCATTGACGAAGGATACGTGTCGGTGCATTTGGGTGATAGTCGGCTGCGCACAGAAACGGCCACGATAGTGGTTGCCATGATGTTGCATCTGGCTTGAGTTGATGATGGCGATGCTATTGCAAGGCGCGGGTTCATGATTCCTCTCACTTGTGAACGACGCATTTTTTCATGTGTGAGCCGGACACGGCATTGCCACCATATTTGTAGGTGCATTAAGCATGATTTTATTGTATAATTAACTATGTGTGATGTTATGAGATGTTTTATTGCTGTTCTGTTTGCCATGATGTTTGGTTGCATGGACGTTGAGGCCCAGAAGACACAAATACGCGATGTATTCGTGCAAATGCCCGACACGATGATCGCGTATCTGTCTGAAAACAACAAACTCGATTTGATTGATTTCATTGATTCGGAAATGAAAGCCGAAGTTGAAAACGGACTGGAGGGTAACACGGTTCTCGAGATTCTCACGCCCGACTATCTGTTGTTGCGCCTTACGCCTGTCTCAATGGCAGAGATGCGTTTATTGCCAAGCAATCCGTCAGCGGAAAATGCGGATGGCGAGGTTCTCTGCATGGTGAGGACTTATGGGGATAGCGTAAAGGAAAGCACCATAGAGTTTTATACCACACAATGGAAACCTGTGGAGAGGATGACGGAAATGACATGCGGGAATGTTGCGGCTTGGTGTCATTCCGACTCGGTTGCCCTTCGCGGTGACGATGATTTTGTGTTTGTCAGCGCGAAACTTTCGCCTGCTGACAATGTCTTAGACGTTACGATGTCCATTCCTTTTTCTTTCGAAGGTGAGGCCGTGAAACCTAAAGAGCGTATTGTGTCAACAACACTTAAATGGGATGGATTTTCATTTAAATAGAATTAAACAGACTGTTTTTCTTTCTTTACGCTTTGTGCCATACGAAAAGTATGGCTATCTTTGCACTGTGTTTTTCATGGTATTAGATTATTAAGGTTAATAAAGATTAGTTGTCGTGAGACAATTAATCTTTTTTGTTTTTCATTTCTGTCATGGCAAACATGCAAACCGTTGGGGTAGAATATGTATGGGGTCGGTTGCAAAGGCCATGCAGCGGTAAATAATGTTTACATTCGAAGTTTGCGGTGAACGATGTCTGCCATTTTGCTTTGCGATATGGATCGTTTCGCAAGCCGAAACGGCCTGTTTTGGGCAACGAAACGCTCCATTTTGGAATGTGAAATGGCATGTGTTGCGAACATGTTGGAAGCCAACAATTTACAGAAAATGCCAAAATTGGTGAGAAAGTATGTTCGCACTGCGAAATATCTTTACAAAAATAGATGTTTCGTTTCCACTGCCGAACGCACAATTCACTTACGAAGCTTTTCGCACACAGTCACTCCATTTGTCGTCGTCTGAATTCAGAGCAGACGATGGCTGTGGCGACCGCTACGTTGAGACTTTCGGCTGAGCCAGCCTTGTTGAACGCCGGTATCAGCAAAGCATCTGTTATCCTGGCTCTTACCGATTCCGATATTCCGTTGCCCTCGTTGCCCATTACCACAAAACCGTTTGGCAGAAGCCGTTTCCCGTATATTGGCTCGCCGTCAAGAAGCGTGCCATATATTGGCACTTTTGAACTGTAACGGTCAAGCATAGGCTCAATCATGGTGCAGACGAGATTTACTCGTCCAAGGCTGCCCATGCTGGCCTGTACCACTTTCGGCGCGTAGGCATCGGCAGTGCCGTTGCCGCACACGATGGTGCCGATGCCGAACCAGTCGGCTATCCGGATGATGGTTCCCAGATTGCCGGGATCCTGAATTCCGTCAAGCACGAGTGTCAGTTCTGATTCTGGCGACAGCTTCTCCTCCATATCGCCGCAGGGCAACGGAAACAAGGCGAGCACTTTTTGTGGGTGCTGCAGAAAGCTTATCCTTGTCAGTTCGGCTTCACTTATTGTGCAAGTGTCGCACCGCATGCCCTGTTCTGATGCCCATTCCTTTGTGGCAAATATCTTGAATGGTCTCATGACTTTCATGAGGTCGCCAACTACTTTGGGACCCTCTGCCACGAACAGTTTGTGTTCCTGGCGGTATTTTTTATGCTCCAAGGAGCGTATGAGTTTCGCAATATTCTTTTCTATCATATCCGGTAGCTTTGAAAAAATAGGCATATAACATCAGCAAAGTTACGATAAAAGTCTTAACTTTGCAACGACAAACAGAATTTAATGCGTTACGGACTATATATATGCGCCTTCATGCTTGTTGTTCTTTGCTCTTGTTCGGAAACAAAATATGTTTCCGAGGGGAGTTTTTTGCTTGACAGGGTTAAGGTAAATGTAGAGGGTGGCCCGTATGGCGATATAGACAAGAGCCAGCTGAAATCGAGGGTGCGGCAGAATGGCAATTCGAGATGGTTCTCGTCAGTGAAGATTCCGCTTGCCACTTATTCCCTGTCGGGCAGGGATACCACCAAGTGGATAAACCGTGTACTCAGGTCGATGGGTGAGCCACCTGTGATATACGACTCTGTTCGTTCCCAACTTACATTGCAAGACCTCCGGGCCGAACTTGTCAGCGATGGCTACCTTGGAGCATCGGCTGCAGTTGCGACGAGGAAGAAAGGCAAGAAAATAGATGTCACATATACGCTGTGTCCCGGCATGCCTTATTATATCGGCAAGGTAAGATATGTGATAATGGATTCCATCGTGTCGCAACTGTTGTGTCTGGACGACAGCGCCAATTGGGGTCTGAAGCCCTGCACAAGGTTCAGCGTCGAGCGTTTGGACAATGAGCGACGGCGCATCACAGACTTGCTTTCTGACAAAGGATACTACAAGTTCAACAAAGACTACATATCGTATGTCGCCGACACGGTGCCCGGCGGCCGTGACATTGACCTTACGCTTGTGTTGCATCCTTACCGCATAAGCGGGGGAGGGGAGGACTTGCACCCTCGCTATACCATACGCAGCGTGGACTTCGCAAGCGGGGAGACGGGCGACAGTATAATTCATCTTAGACAATCGGTGCTTGAAAACAACACATTCATCACGGCGGACGGACATTATTCATCGCGCGATTTGCGGAAGACATACAACCATTTCGGACGATTGCAGGCAGTGAAATATACCAATATCAGCTTTAACGAGAATGATGACAGCCTGTCGTTGGATTGCAATATCCAAGTGAGCACAAACAAGCCAAGCACTATCAGTTTTCAGCCGGAGGGCACAAATACGGCTGGAAACTTAGGAGCGGCGGCCTCGCTGACGTACCAAAACAGTAATTTGTTTCGCGGCTCTGAAGTGTGGAGTGTTGAGTTGCGTGGGGCTTTTGAGGCTATCAGGGGACTCGAAGGCTATAACAACGACAATTTTGAGGAATATAGTGTAGAGACGAGACTCTTGTTTCCACGCTTCATAGCGCCCTTTTTGTCGCGTGATTTCGTCCGCCGGACAACGGCAACGTCTGAGGTGTCGTTCCTTTACGACTTGCAGAATCGTCCTGAGTACCATCGGCGCGTACTGTCTGTGGCGTGGAGATATAAATGGAGCGATGCCAACAGGCACGACAAATACCAGATAGACCTAATCGATCTCAACTATGTTTTCATGCCGTGGATTTCAGATACGTTTCGCAAAGACTATCTTGAAGACGAAACGAGCAGGAACGCGATATTGCGTTACAACTATGAAGACCTGTTCATAATGAGTCTTGGGCTTGGATATTCATATAACAATGGTGTGCATGCCATCAAGGCGAACATTGAGACTGCGGGCAATTTGTTGGGGCTGGGCGCAAAGGCATTTGGCTTCTCAAAGAATGACGATGGACAATACAAGCTCTTCAACATAGCATACGCGCAATACGTAAAGGGAGATTTTGACTATACACGCTACATCCAGTTTGACTACAACAACTCACTTGTGTGGCATTTCGGCTTCGGCATAGCTTATCCTTATGGCAATAGCACTATTCTCCCGTTTGAGAAGCGTTACTTTTCGGGTGGAGCAAACAGTGTGAGGGGATGGGGAGTAAGGACACTCGGCCCCGGTGCGTATGCCGGAAACAATGGAAACATTGACTTCATCAACCAGACCGGCGACATGAAAATAGACATGAACATAGAATATCGCACACACCTTTTCTGGAAATTGAATGGTGCCTTGTTTGTTGATGCTGGCAATATCTGGACGTTACGTTATTATGATGACCAGCCGGGCGGACAATTTAAGTTTGATGAATTTTGGAAACAGATAGCCGTCTCTTATGGATTGGGGATTCGACTTAATTTCGATTTCTTCATTCTTCGCTTCGATTTCGGCATGAAAGCCATCAATCCTGCATATGATGGCAAAGAACATTACCCGATAATACGTCCCGACTTGAGCCGCGACCTTGCTTTTCACTTCGCAGTGGGACTTCCCTTTTAATACGGCATTTGCCTTTTTATCGAGATATGTAATGCTGTTTCAGTGTTGTTTGTTGGTAGGGAGACGTGTCTGTCGTGCATGTCAGAATCTCATTCGGTGTGCTTATTTATCAATCATGTCTTGTATATCACAGCCGTGGATTTGTTTCGCATCGACATTGAGTGAAGCTGTGGTTTCTGTCAGGCAGAATGAGAGCCAATCCCTTTGGGCATGAAAAACTGTCTGTCGGCATTTTGCTTTCCAAATGCGCTAACAGGCACGCAGGAGAGAGAAGTATATATTTTCTATGAATATACTGCGCAAAAAAAGTTTTGTTGGAATTTTTTTATTATATTTGTTGCGTTGTTTGTAGTTTCGCATCAGATGCGGGAGCAAGGCTGTCGAGAGCGGATTTGGCATCCCTTTTGTTTCTCTGACAATAGGGTCAAGTGACGAAGAGAAGAGTCAAAAAGCGCATGACGGCAACGTCTTTTTCTTATGCCGGTTTTTGCATTCATTCCGGTGAGGGAATTAACGGCGGTATGTTCGCGCTTCGTTTGTTTAACTATCGGGCAATTGTTTATCTAACATCAGTTCAATAGCTTTAACACAAAGGAGGTTTTATTATGAAGATTGATTTTTCTGGCAAAACTGCCGTCGTTTTTGGGGCAGGGCGCGGTATCGGCGAAGCAATTGCAAGAGAAATTGCAAGTGCGGGAGCTAAAGTGTATGTTGCAGACCTGATTAAAGAAAACTGCACCGGGGTATGCAACAAGCTGCGTTCAGATGGTTTCTTGGCAGAAGCATGTGAAGTTGATGTGACTCACTACGAACTCGTTGACGCTGTTTTTGTAAAGGCTATAAAGGAAACCGGACGCCTTGACATCGTGGTTAACAACGCGGGCATCGTGGGACTGAATTCGTTTCTTGACACCAATGAGGAAGAAATCCGGAAACTTATCGATGTCAACCTGATGGGCATCAACAATGGCTGCCAGGCTGCCATTAAGCACATGATTGAGCTAGGCCATAGCGGAAAGATTGTCAACACCGCTTCTTTTGCAGGCAGGCACGCTCTCAAGCAGGGCTTTGCTCACTACGGAATGACCAAGGCTGCCGATATTTATCTCACCCAAGCCGCTGCGTTTACAGGTGCCCCCCATAACATCAACGTCAATTCGGTATGTCCGGGCATCATCCGCACCCCTATGTGGGAGAAAATTTTGGACAACTATGCGGAGAGCGGTATGGACAGGGAAGCCTCGTGGAAGGAAAGTCTCAAAACCTTCATTCCGCTCGAACGCGGCGATCAGAAACCTGAGGACATTGCGTACACTGTAGCATTTTTGTGCTCCGAAT
>CAZKMT010000040.1:0-19934 GCA_964554115.1 uncultured Prevotella sp. | reverse complement strand
TGCTTAGCGTAAGCGGTTCAAAGGCTTTTCCGCTTATACGCAGTATAAAGATTTTTTTGTCGATGGAACTGCGGCGCGATGTGTGGTCGCAGTTCCATGTTGTTCTCCCGTGCGATGCGTGATGTGTAGCCGCTGCGGCGACTTTTTGCCTGAAATGTCTAAAGGTCGTGTGCCTCTATATATCCTTTTGTGAACATGTCGTAGCTTAACGCTTCCAATTCTTTGAGCGTCATGTTCTCCACGCAGCGTTCTATGGCACTGATGAGGTGGTTGCGCTTGTATTCGTCCGTGTCGCTGAGTCTTCCTTTGTGGTCGTTCATACCCCGTAAATTATTAGGTTTTGGCAATTATGGATTATGCAATGGAGGCCGCGTCTGGCGCGACAGACTTGTTGTCTTTTATGAAATCTTTCGGTTCTTTCGCGCCTTTTTCATCTTGTGGTGCCCCAAAGCCCTCCGCAACGCAGCATAACAAGATGGCCGCAAGCAGTCTTTCCGGGCAGCGTTGCTTCATCTTGCGTGGTTCAATCGTTGCCAAGATCGCCTTTGAGCATCCGTGACAGTTTCCTTACAGCCGCATCCCTAATCTGTCGGGCACGCTCGCGTTTGATGCCCATCAGCGAAGCGATTTCGGCCAAGGTGCATTTGTCTTGTCCAACCCCGTAGAAACCGGCGACTACAGTGCGCTCGCGTTCACTCAGTCTTTCGAGAGCACGGCGTATGTGAGCGTCTTGCAGATAGTCGTTTGAAGAGGCGTTGGCGGCAGAGGCATTGTGGTTGGCCAGCAAATCGAGCAGGCTTACATTTTCGCGCCCGCCCAATGGCGCGTCTACCGACATGGTGTGGCTGCGGTTTTCCCCCTCGCCCTGGCCTGTTCCTTGAGGTGTGGGGTAATGTTCGCCATGTATTTCGATGGCTTGCTCCATGTAGTGGCGTACTATTGGCGCGGCATACGAGACGAAGCGGCTGTGCGATGCGTCAAAATTAGCGGCTGCCTTTATCAGTGCCATGTTGCCCTCGCTTATGAGGTCTTCTGTGCTGAGGCCGCGCCCTTTGTATTTGTTGGCCATTGAAACCACGAACCGCAAATTGGCCGTGACCAGTTTGTCGAGGGCTTTCCTGTCCCCCTCCCTTATTCGTTCAGCCAATGCGCATTCTTCTTCGGATGTCAGCACGTTCTCTTGCCTTATTTCCTCGATGTATTTGTCAAGGATGGTGTTGTCTTTTTCTTGCATAGTCAGGCGATGGTTTTTGTGGTGCATAGACTGTTTGCAGACAATCTGCGTCTCCTTTCTGTTGTAAAGGTATTAATTTTTTTGCATTACCGGTGGCATTGTTTTTGCAAAAACGGCATCGGGTTAACCATTTTTAAGTATCGTGGCGCCCCCTGCAACAGCCCGGCGAACACTTGTAGTACAGATACGCTCAACCGCTTGTCCACGAGGGATGGCCGGCGCATGAAATTCTTACAGTATTTCCGGCTGCGGAGGTCATGCTTGTTTTCGCAAACGCCTGTATGGAAGTGGCCCGGAGAAATCCCCTCGATGAAGTTGGAACTTGTCACGGTTGCCGTGCTTTCGCTCCGACAAAGCTGTCAGTATCGTTCCCGCTGCAACTCTGCATTGTCGTGTAAACTTGTAATTTTGTAAAGATATTTCGTAACGCACGCAGTTTTGTCACCACATTTTTTGAATCCGTCGCAAGTGTTTGACTCTCAGTTTGTTTGCCGGATGGGGCGTTTCGGGTTGCAAAACGGCTCGTTTTGACGGACGAAACAGGCCGTTTCATATCGCAAAACAGGTCGTTTCGCAACTTGAAACGGCAGCCGTTACCCGACGTCTCCAACGTTTGTAAACATTATTTACGTTGGCGCGTTGCGGCAACGGTAGTTGCAGAGACACGCCATTTTCTGCGGCAAAGTCGCTTGTCGTGCTCATTATGGCATTTGCGGATATTCACATGGAATGTTGGAATAATCCGCTTCGGCCATGTGTTCCCGAAGCCTTTTGCCCGGTTTTACTTTGGAAAGCGGAATAAAAGAAGTACATTTGCAATGGAAAATACTATCGGGCATGGAACGGTGGAGTGTTCCTCTGTCGGCGGTGGGTGCGCGCTCACACCGGCGGAGGCAATGGTTTGCACCACGCCAAGGCATCGCCGAAACACGATGGCGACGGCGTAGGGGCAGACAATGGTAACGGCAGTCAAACACGGACACAAATGGAAGACAACGATGAGCTGAAAATGGCATGGGCTTTCATAGAAAAGACCGGCGCGAACTTATTCTTGACAGGCAAGGCGGGGACAGGCAAGACCACTTTCCTGCGCCATCTGCGCTGCCACTCGCCAAAGCGGATGGTTGTGCTCGCGCCAACGGGCATCGCCGCCATCAACGCGGGTGGCACCACCATTCACTCTTTCTTCCAGTTGCCGTTGTCGCCATACGTTCCGGGCGCGACGTTCGGGGGCAACGAAAAGCGTCATTTCCGGTTTGGCAAGGTGAAGCGCGACATCATCAAGACACTCGACTTGCTCGTAATTGACGAGATAAGCATGGTGCGCGCCGACCTGCTCGATGCCGTTGACTCCGTGATGCGGCGTTATCGGTATCACGACAAGCCGTTCGGCGGCGCGCAACTGTTGCTCATCGGTGACCTGCAACAGCTTGCCCCCGTGGTGAAAGATGATGAGTGGGAACTCATGAAGCCCTATTACGAAACTCCTTTTTTCTTCTCGAGCAAGGCACTCAACATGACGCCTTACCATGCCATAGAGCTGCAAAGAGTGTATCGGCAGCAAGACGACAGGTTTCTGGCGATGCTGAACAAGATACGTGAGAACAGGGCTGACGATGCCACTTTGGCCGAGCTGAACAGACGGTACAGGCCGGGCTTCGTGCCGCCACGCGATGGTGACTACATCCGTCTCGTCACGCACAACAGTCAGGCTCAGGCTGTAAATGACCGTGAGCTGTCGGAGCTGCCGACCGGAGCGGTTACTTACCGGGCAGAGATAGAAGGCGACTTCCCCGAACACATGTACCCTGCCGACAGGGAATTGACGCTGAAGCCGGGCGCACAGGTGATGTTCATAAAGAACGCCACAGACAAGAGCTATTACAATGGCATGATTGGCCGTGTGGAACATGCCGACACTGATTGCATAAGGGTGAGGGACAAGGTTTCGGGGAGGGTGCTGGAGCTGTCGCCAACCGAATGGACAAACTCACGCTACACGCTCGACGACAAGACGAAAGAAATAACCGAGGCCGTGGAGGGTGTGTTCCGCCAGTATCCGTTGCGCCTGGCTTGGGCCATAACCATCCACAAGAGTCAGGGACTTACGTTTGAACATGCCATCATCGACGCTTCGCACTCTTTCGCCCACGGACAGACCTACGTGGCATTGAGCCGCTGCAAGTCGCTCGATGGACTTGTGCTGAGTGCTCCGCTAAGCCGCGAGACGGTGATAAGCGACGCGGCGGTCGACTCGTTCATCGGACGCGCCACGGCCAATCGCCCCACAGCCGCCACGTTGACAAAGCTGCAACGGGAATATGTGTCTCAAACGCTTGATGAGCTGTTTGGCCTCGACATGCTGCGGCAAGCCGTGGAAGCGATGGCTCGCACGCTGTCGGAACATTTCTTCAACAAGTGCCACACGCTTTTGACCGAATACGCTCAGGCTACTCGCACGCTGGCCGAGATGGCAGGCGTGGCCGCCCGCTTCGCGGAGCAATACCGTTCCATCATAGCCAACGGGACGGACGCGGACAACGCCACGCTTCAAGAACGCATCCACAAAGGGGCGGCTTATTTCGCAAAGCAACTTGAGCCGATGGCCGCCCTTTTCGCCAAGACGCATGTGGAAACGGGGAACAAGGCTGCGAAGAAACAATTTGACGACCGCCATGCGCAACTCGGTGAGGAGTTGGCATTCAAGATTAACATGCTCGGTTACGAAAGCTCTGCCGGCGTGACGTTCTCCACCGGTGATTACCTGCGCCACAAAGCACTCGCCCTGCTCGGCAAAGACGACGGGAGAACGCTTGGGCGCAAGGCGGCAAAGTCGACTCTGGCGGGCAAGGCAGCCCCCATTCGCAAGTCATCCACGCGCGAGGTGAGCCACGACATGTTCACAGGCGGCATGACCGTAGCGCAGATAGCGGAACAACGCCGTCTCACGGTGAGCACGGTGTTCAGGCATCTGGCACAGTATGTGAAAGAAGACAAGTTGCCGATAGACCAGCTTGTGCCACAAGAACACATCGACATGATACGCAACCACGCGCGGATGCACCCCGACCGGTTGCGTTCATCGGAAATCAAGGAGGCATTGGGCGATGCCGTCTCTTACGATGAAATATGGCTCGTGGCGAATGTGTTCGACATCGACCGCACCGCCAACGGCGACACGCACGGATAGCACAGCCGCAAACCACAAGACAAGGGAAAGGAAACATTATGAAAAGAATCGCCACGCTGATTGCCATCGCAGCATTGACAGCCATCGTCCGTGCACAAAACGGACAACTGGCATCCATGTGCAACGTTGTCGACGGAGGCTACAACTTCTGGCTCTATGCTCCGCGCGAATATGTGGAAGATGGAAGGCAAGTGCCTGTGATAATCTTTTTGCATGGCGCGAGCCTGTGCGGAAAGAATATGCAGCGCGTGCGCCGCTACGGACTGTTGGACGCAATAGAGAGAGGACGCTACTATCCATGCATGGTCATTGCGCCACAAAACCCCGGCGGAGCGTGGAATCCGGAGAAAATCGGGCGCGTGCTTGACTGGGTGACAGCCTGCCACGACGTGGACACCACGCGCGTTTACGTGATAGGCATGAGCCTCGGTGGCTATGGCACGCTTGATTTTGTTGGCACATACCCACAGAGGGTGGCCGCAGCCATGGCTCTCTGCGGTGGTTGCACGCTCAGGGACATGTCGGGACTGGGCAAGGTGCCGCTGTGGATACTCCACGGCACTGCCGACCGTGCCGTGCCCGTCAAACAGTCGAAAAGCGTGGTGGAGGCAATAAAGAAGTCCGGCGGGGACGGCTTGCTGCGCTATGACTGGCTGAGCGGGGCGTCACACGGTGATCTGGCGCGCATACTTTACCTGAAACAGACTTACGACTGGCTCTTCTTCCATACCACCCTCGATGACCCGCGCGAGTTGGAGTGCGATGTCACCATCACGAAGTCTGACCTCAAGAACGCTTACACCGACCTCGAACCGGAAGCCACGCGCTTCGACATGGTAAATGAGATAAAGCCAAGGAAATGAGGTGACGCCACTTCGAAAGCCTGTCCGAGAGACCGGCGCACAGCCGACATGCCGCACAGAATCTGTAACTATTATAATGTTTAAAGGAATATCGGTACGCCCGTTTACGGCAACTCGGGCTAACTTTGGGGCGCGAAAAGAAAGTAACGCACCACCATTGTCGATGGCAACGGGTGTCGCAGCCCAGCATTCTTCAAGGCAGAAGTTGCCGGCGGATGCTTTCCGACTTCGTAAAAGTAACGATAGAAAACAGACCAACAGATGATGACCGTAGAGAAATTCCAGCAGATGATAGCCAACGGCGAACCGCTCGAAGGCACGGAGATGATTACGTTCATGCGCGAACAGAGTGGCTTGACAAGGCGATTGCTCATGGAACTCAACACCAAATTCCACACCGACGAGGAGATTGTGGAACTGTTCAGCCAGATAACAGGCAGCGACGTGGACAGCTCGTTCCGCATGTTCCCGCCTTTCTACTCCGACTTTGGCAAGAACATCCACCTCGGCAAGAACGTGTTCATAAACTCTTGCTGCCAGTTCCAGGACCAGGGCGGCATCTTCATAGGCGACGGATGCCTCATAGGCCCGGGCACAATGATGGCCACCCTCAACCACGGCTTTGAGCCGGAGAACAGGCAGAACATGACCCACGCACCGATAGTGCTCGGCAAAGGGGTGTGGATAGGCGCACACGTGACCATTCTCCCGGGGGTGACCATAGGCGACAACGCCATCATTGCCGCCGGAGCCGTGGTCACCAAGGACGTGCCTGCGGATACAATAGCGGGCGGTGTGCCAGCCAAGGCGATAAAGAGCATTCGCAAGGCATAAGCGGAATAAACAAGTGTAGGCCACCAAATTCACATGGAAACAATGCGCATCGACCCTCCTTTCTGGTTTTGTGGCATGAAGGAAAGCGTGCTGCAATTGGCTGTCTGTGCCCGTGGCATACGGCAGGCCGAAGTGAGTGTGGCTTACCCCGGGGCACGCATAGTGGACATAGCGCGCCTTGACAGTCCCAACCACTTGTTTGTCTACATTGACACAGCGCGCACCGCACCGGGCGTAATGAGGCTGTCTTTCAGCCTTGGTGGTCATACGGTATCCGTGCCTTATGAGCTACGGCAGCGTAAGCCGCACGGGAAAGAACATGCGGCAATCACCAACGCAGACGTAATCTATCTGCTCATGCCCGACCGCTTCGCGCAAGGCAGGGTCGGCAATGCGCATATCAGAGGTTTGCATCCTTACCGCATAGACCGCGCGCAGCCGGGCTTGCGTCATGGCGGCGACCTCGAGGGCATCCGCCGCCACATGGACTACTTCGTGGAGCTGGGCGTAACAGCACTTTGGCTGACTCCTGTGTTCGAGAACGACAGTCCGGATGAGGGTTGCAACGCATCGTACCACGGATATGCCATAACCGATTACTACCGCGTCGACCCGCGCCTTGGGTCGAACGATGACTATTGCAATCTTGTGGCCGAGGCTCATTCCAAGGGTCTGAAAGTAGTGGCCGATATGGTGTTTAACCACTGTGGCATCTGCCACCCGTGGATAGCGGATCTCCCCGCGCACGATTGGCTTAACCATTCCGAATGGCTTGGCAATGCCGGGGATGCCACTCAAGCGACAGCTTACGTGCAAACCAATTACCGCCCGATTCCGACCAAGGATTCTTACGCATCCGACACGGATTTGCGGCAGACCGTTGAGGGATGGTTTGTGCCGTCGATGCCCGACCTTAACCAACACAATCCGCATCTCATGACTTATCTGACGCAGTGCAGCAAGTGGTGGGTCGAGACCGCTGATGTGGACGGCATACGCATGGACACCTATCCATACGCTTTCGCTGACGCCATGTCTCGTTGGGCGAAAGAGATGGACGAAGAATATCCGTGGCTTTATGTCGTGGGCGAAACATGGGTGACAGAGACGGCCTTTACGGCTGCATGGCAGCGGGAGTCGAGGCTCTCTGACGCCGACAGCCACTTGAAAGGTGTAATGGATTTTGCTTTCTTTGACCGCATAAACAAGGCTAAAGGTGAAGATACCGATGATTTCCAGTCAGGACTAAACCGCATTTACAATGTGTTGGCCTACGATTTCCTGTATGCCGCGCCCGAGAATGTGCTCGCTTTCTTGGATAACCACGACACAGACAGGTTTCTTGGCACAGGCCACAATGCAGACGCGCTGAAGCAGGCGTTGGCCATTCTGCTCACCGTAAAGCGCATACCCCAGCTATACTACGGTACGGAGATACTTCTCAACGGCATCAAGGAGGAGTCGGACGGCACCGTGCGTTGCGACTTTCCTGGTGGATTTCCTGGCGACAGGCGCGACGCTTTCACGCAAGACGGACGTACAGCACGGCAGAACGCCATGTTCACATGGCTCAGTCGCTTGCTGCATTGGCGGCAAGGCTGCGAGGCCATAGCCCGCGGCTCCATGAAACACTTCATTCCCTTTGGCGGTGTCTATGTCATCCACCGCCAATACGAACGCTGTAACGTGCTCACAGTCCTCAATGGCCGCAATGCCGCAGCTTCATTTTGCGCCGCGCGTTATGCCGAAGTTGTGCCGCATGGCACTGTGGCACGCGAGGTGACATCGAACAGACGCTATGACATAAGCCGCAATTTCAGTCTGCGCCCGCGTCAGACGTTGGTGTTGGAATACGGCGGCAACACCACTTCCGGGAAAGCGAAAGGATAACGCCATCCCGTGCACCGGCTCGTCGGCAAGTCCGTTCCATGGCCTGAATGGGATTATTCAAGTTCCCAGCCGAGCGCGCTGGCACCGAGTACGGCTGCCGATGCGCCGTCGAGCCCGCTGACAAGGAACTTGGCCTTGCCCTTGAAGATGGGCATTACGCTCTCTTCGTAGGCGCGGCGTATTGGGTTCATTATCAAGTCGCCTGCCTTTACCAATCCACCGAAGAACACGAAAGCTTCCGGACTGCAAAACGTGGCGAAGTCGGCACACGCCTGTCCAATCAAGGTTCCCGTGAAGTTGAATATGTCTTGCGCCACTTTGTCGCCCTTGTCTGCGGCGATGAATACGTCGAGCGACGTTATCTCGTCCGGGTTCATGGAGCGGAGCAGTGACGGAGTGTCGGTGGTTGTGAGCATCTCGCGTGCCGTGCGAGCCACGCCAGAGGCCGAACAGTATGTCTCGAGGCATCCGCAACGCCCGCAACCACACTTGCGCCCGCCCTTGCGCACCATCGTTACATGTCCCAACTCACCGGCAAAGCCATCGCATCCATAGACAAGTTGCCCGTTGACCACTATGCCGGAACCCACGCCCGTGCCGAGGGTTAGCATTATGAAGTTTTTCATTCCTTTGGCTACACCGTAAGTCATCTCGCCAATAGCGGCGGCGTTGGCATCATTGGTGAGGGCGACAGGTATGCCGAGGCTGTCGCCAAACATCTGTGCCAACGGCACGACGCCCTTGCCCCAGGCTATGTTTGCGGCATATTCAATGGTGCCCTTGTAGTAATTGCCGTTGGGAGCGCCTATCCCCATGCCCTTGATTTTGTGCATCCCGCCCACTTGGTCAATGATTATTTGCAGCGAGTCGATGGCGCATTTCACGAAGCTTTCCGCACTGTTGTGGTCCTGTGTCTTTATCGCGGTGGTGGCTTTGATAATCCCATGGCTGTCTACTATGCCGAACACGGCATTGGTTCCGCCGAGGTCAAGCCCGATGACGTATGGTTTCATGCTTTGTCCTATGTCCATTTTCTTGTCGTTTTAATTGTTGCCGGATGGCAATGATAGTCTTGACAAAGGTAAGGAAAAACCATGACAGTCCAAATATTTAGCATTAAAAACTTGCCTAATTCGCGTATTTTTAGCAACTTTGCATTCGCTATGCAGTTTCCGATACATATAGACATTTTGAATTTCATATTCAAAGGAATTCTGATAGGCATGATTGCATCGGCTCCAATGGGGCCGGTGGGTGTGCTCTGCGTGCAGCGGACGCTTAACAAAGGCCGGTGGTACGGCTTTGTCACGGGTGTGGGCGCTGCGTTGAGCGACATCATATACGCGGGTATCACAGGCTTCGGCATGAGTCTGGTGATGGATTTCGTCAACGACCAGCAAAACAGATTCTACCTGCAAATAGCGGGAAGCGTGCTGCTGCTGGCTTTCGGTGTCTATACTTACCGCTCGGACCCAACGCGCAACATGCACCGTTCCGGAACGAACAAGGGCTCGCTGACGCACAACGGCGTAACCGCCTTTCTCGTGACGTTCTCGAATCCGCTCATCATATTCCTCTTTCTGGCGTGCTACGCCCAGTTTGCTTTCGTGATGCCTAACCATCCGTTCGAGATGTTCATGGGGTTTCTCAGCATTTTTGGCGGCGCGCTGTTATGGTGGTTCGGCCTAACGTGGCTGATAGACAAGATAAGGGGCAAGTTCGATGACAACGGCATCAAGTTGATAAACCAGGTCATCGGCTTTGTCGTAATAATCTGCTCTGCGATAATGGTATTCGGAACCGTTACCAATTTGTATAGGTTTTTCTGATAGAATATGTTTATAGCACAGGAACTCCGTAAGAAAAACATTGCCGAATATCTGCTGTACATGTGGCAGATAGAGGACACCATACGCGCTTTCGGGTGCTCGTTGTCGAGGATTAGGCGCGAATACATTGACCGCTTCGACTATACCGACGGGCAAAAGGAGGAAGAAACCGACTGGTTCGGAAACCTGATAAGGATGATGAACGGAGAGGGATGTCGCGAGCGTGGGCATCTGCAAATAAACAAGGTGACCATGCAACAACTCACGGAACTGCACGCGCAACTGCTGCAAAGCACGAAATATCCATTCTATACGGCCGAGTATTATAAGGCACTGCCGTTCATCGTGGAGTTGCGTAACCACGGGGCTTCGAAAGAGGAGAACGAAGTGGAGACTTGCTTCAACTCTCTTTATGGTGTGATGATGCTGCGTCTAAGCAAAAAGACGGTAAGTCCGGACACCGAACACGCCATAAAAGAAATATCGACTCTCGTCGGTATGCTCAACGACTATTACATGAAGGACAGGGAAGAGCCGCTCGAGTTCTGACCAAAGGGAATGGAAAGCATTGTCATCGATATTAACCATAGACAAATAAACAAACCATAATACATGAAAATTCTGATAACAGGCTGCAACGGCCAATTAGGAACTGAAATCGTGCGGCTTGAGAAAGAGAACGCGCAACACACTTTTTTTAACACAGACTCGCAACAGCTCGATGTGACAGATCGGCAGGCCGTCAACGCTTTCGTGGACGACAATGCCATCGACTGCATAATAAACTGCGCCGCATACACCGCGGTGGACAAAGCCGAGAGCGACCGCGAACTGTGTACGACACTCAATGCAGTGGCTCCGTCTTACCTTGCCTCAGCCATAGAGCGGCGTGGCGGATGCATCGTGCATGTATCGACAGACTACGTATTCAACGGCACCGCACACACACCTTACTCCGAAACCGACACTCCCTCGCCCGACAGTGTGTACGGAAGCACGAAACTGACAGGTGAGGTTTGCGTTGGCAAACTTTGCAGGCAGGCCATGATAGTGCGCACGGCGTGGCTTTACAGCATCCACGGAAACAATTTCGTGAAGACCATGCTGCGCCTGGGCAAAGATAAAAAGGAAATAGGTGTGGTTTTCGACCAGATAGGCACGCCCACATACGCACGCGATTTGGCCTCAGCCATAATGGCAGCGGTCAACAAAGGAATCGTGCCCGGCATATACCATTACTCAAACGAGGGAGCATGCAGCTGGTATGATTTCACCAAAGCCATCCATCGCATCGCAGGGATAACCTCATGTCACGTAAAGCCTATTCACACATCGGAATACCCCACGCCGGCAAACCGCCCGTCATACAGTGTGCTCGACAAGACGAAGATAAAGCAAACATACAGTTTGGAGATACCACACTGGGAAGATTCGTTGGCATGTTGCATGAAGGAACTGGTTGCGACTGAATGACGTAGCGATGTGCCGCCACAGGCATTACGCGAAAGACGTTGCCCTGCATTTACTGACTTGACATGTGGCAATGGTGCCATCGTCCAAAGAGGAGTTGACTCCACGTTGCGCTCACCGTAGAGTTTGTGGGTAAAATCCATGACCCAACCGGCTGTGTTCAGTGGCAACACCTATAAAATAAGCACTGTTTATGAACAACGAGATAGAAAGAAGACGTACATTTGCAATAATATCGCACCCCGATGCGGGCAAGACCACACTGACAGAAAAGTTTCTTCTGTTCGGCGGACAGATACAAGTGGCAGGTGCCGTGAAAAGCAACAAGATACGGAAGACGGCCACATCCGACTGGATGGACATCGAAAAGCAACGCGGCATATCCGTTTCCACATCAGTGATGGAGTTCGATTACGAGGGCTACAAAGTGAATATACTCGACACCCCGGGACATCAGGACTTTGCCGAAGACACATATCGCACTCTGACTGCTGTGGACTCCGCCATCATTGTGGTAGACAGTGCCAAAGGAGTGGAGGCCCAAACACGAAAGCTAATGTCTGTCTGTCGAATGCGCAACACTCCGGTGATAATCTTCGTGAACAAGATGGATCGCGAGGGGCGTGACCCTTTCGACCTGCTCGATGAGCTGGAGAAGGAATTGGAAATAAAGGTGAGGCCATTGAGCTGGCCCATCAGTCAGGGCGCAAGGTTCAAGGGCGTGTACAACATATACGAAAGCAAACTTGACCTGTTCACTCCCGACAAACAGCGCGTGACCGACAAGGTGGAAGTGGACATAGACAGCGATGAATTAGACGAACGTGTTGGCGTGGACAACGCACGCAAGCTGCGCGAAGATCTGGAGCTGATTAACGGCGTATATCCCGATTTCAATGTCGAGGATTACCGTTCTGCCGTCGTGGCGCCTGTGTTTTTTGGTTCCGCACTTAACAACTTCGGCGTACAGGAGTTGCTCAACTGTTTTGTGAAAATAGCCCCCAGTCCCCGTCCTACGAAAGCGGAAGAGCGCATGGTAAGTCCGGAAGAGGCCAAATTCACGGGCTTTGTCTTCAAGATAACAGCCAACATAGACCCCAATCACCGTTCGTGCATAGCTTTCTGCAAGGTTTGCAGCGGCAAGTTCGTGCGTAATCAGCCATACCTCCACGTGCGGCAGGGCAAGACATTGCGGTTTTCTTCGCCTACGCAATTCATGGCTCAACGCAAGAGTACCATTGATGAGGCTTACCCGGGCGACATAGTGGGGCTGCCAGACAATGGCATATTCAAGATAGGCGACACGCTGACCGAGGGTGAGCAACTTCACTTCAGGGGGTTGCCCAGCTTTTCGCCGGAGATGTTCAAGTATATAGAAAACGCTGACCCGATGAAGTCGAAGCAATTGCAGAAAGGCATCGACCAACTGATGGACGAGGGCGTGGCTCAGTTGTTTGTCAATCAGTTCAACGGCAGGAAAATCATCGGCACCGTGGGGCAGCTGCAGTTCGAGGTGATACAGTATCGCCTGGAGAATGAATACAACGCGAAGTGCCGCTGGGAGCCCGTGCGTCTGTACAAGGCGTGCTGGATAGAAAGCGACGACGCGGCCGAGCTTGACAACTTCAAGAAGCGCAAATACCAATACATGGCCAAAGACAGGGATGGCCGCGATGTGTTCCTCGCGGACAGTGGCTATGTGCTCAGCATGGCGCAAGAGGATTTCAAGCATATAAAGTTCCATTTTACGAGCGAGTTCTGATGCACCGCACACACTGTAAACATAATAAAGAGACAATCACATGACACGAGAAGAAGACATAAGGCGCGCCGTGGAGACTATGAGAAATGGCGGAGTGATACTATATCCTACCGACACGGTTTGGGGCATCGGTTGCGATGCCACAAACGCGGAGGCTGTAGCGAAAGTGTACAAGATAAAGCAGCGCGATGACTCCAAGGCAATGATATGCCTTATAGACAGTGACGTGCGGTTGCAACGCTACGTGCGCAATGTGCCGCCTGTGGCGTGGGACCTGATAGACTGTGCCGAAAAGCCGCTGACAGTGATATTCGATGGCGCGTCGGGACTTGCTCCCAACCTCTTGTCTGCCGATGGCAGCGTAGCGTTGCGCATCACGAAAGAGCCATTTTCCAAAGAGTTGTGCTACCGCTTCCAAGGCGCGATAGTGTCCACATCGGCAAACATTTCAGGACAGCCGACCGCTCAGAACTACCGCGACATCGCGCCCGAGTTGCTCGATGCCGTCGACTACGTGTGCTGGAGCCGCCGCCAAGAGCATAAGCCGCACACGCCATCGAGCATTGTCAGGCTGCGCATGAATGGCGAAATAGAGATAATAAGGCAATGAACGGCGTGACAGAGGCCGGCGACGGGAATGGCACATGGTTCGCAAAGGCACTGAAATGGCGTGAGAAGCATATCAGCGAGCGCATGTTCGTGCTGACGCTTGCTTTCGTCGTGGGTTTCTTCTGTGCCGTGGCGGCTTTCACGTTGCACTGGATTATCAACCACATAGCCCTGTTACTTACCAGCTCGTTCAACGAGAAGACGGCCAACTGGCTCTACCTTGTATATCCCGTGGTTGGCATTTGCCTCACGGGTCTCTTCATCCGTTATATTGTGAATGACAACATAAGCCACGGTATAACGCGAATATTGTATGCCATTAGCAGCAAGAAAAGCCGTCTTCGTGCCCATAACTGCTGGTCGTCGGTAATAGCCTCGGCCATAACCATCGGCTTCGGTGGCTCCGTGGGAGCCGAAGCGCCCATCGTGCTGACAGGTTCTGCCATAGGTTCCAACCTCGGCAAGCTGCTCCGGCTTGACAACAAGGTGCTGATGCTGCTTGTGGGTTGCGGTGCCGCAGGTGCCATAGCCGGCATATTCAAGGCTCCGATAGCCGGATTGGTGTTCACGCTTGAGGTGCTTATGATAGACTTGACCATGGCTTCTCTGCTGCCCATACTCATCTCTTGCGTCACGGCAACATGCTTCACGTACATCTTCAGCGGCTCCACATCGCTGTTTACGTTCCATCTCGATGCGGAATGGACGGTGGAGCGCGTGCCGGCCTACATACTCCTCGGCATAGTTTGCGGCCTGCTCAGTCTCTACTTCATCCGCGCCATGACCCTATGCGAAGACATGTTCGCGCGCTTCAAGGACAGGCCCTACGTCAAGTTGCTCGTTGGCGGTGCTATGCTCAGTCTCCTCATATTCTTGTTTCCCTCGCTCTTTGGCGAAGGCTACCACGACGTCAACATACTGCTGAACGGCAATACCGAGGCCGATTGGGATGGCATCATGCACAACTCGCTTTTCTCCGGCCATGGCAACATGCTCATAGTGTATGCCTTGCTCGTCGTGTTCGCCAAGGTGTTTGCCACATCGGCCACCAACGGTGGGGGCGGCTGTGGCGGTACTTTCGCGCCAAGCCTCTTCGTGGGCTGTTTCGGAGGCTTCACCTTTGCCCGGCTGTGGAACACTTATGAGGTGGGCGTCTATGTGCCGGAGAAGAATTTCGCGCTGCTCGGCATGGCCGGCGTGATGTCTGGTGTAATGCACGCGCCGCTCACAGGCATATTCCTCATCGCCGAGATTACGGGTGGCTACGCTCTCCTCCTGCCCCTGATGATTGTGAGTGTCAGTTCTTACCTCACCATAATAATGTTCGAGCCGCACAGCATCTACGGTATGCGCTTGGCGCGTCAAGGCAAGCTCATAACCCACCACACCGACCATGCCATACTCACCCTGATGAGCCTCGACAGCGTGATAGAACGCGACTATTCGCCCATAGCTCCCGAAACGAAGCTTGGCTCGATAGTCCACAAGATAAGCAAGAGTCGCAACAGCATCCTGCCCGTGCTCGACGCTGCGGGCAACCTGCTCGGAGAAATCGACATTGCAAAAATACGCCACGTGGTTTTCCGCATCGAACTGTATCATCATTTCACCGCTACCCAGCTGATGACGCCACCCGAAACGACTCTCCACGACAACATGCCAATGATTGATGTGATGAAAGCGTTCGACCGGACCCATGCCAACTGGCTTCCCGTGCTCGACAGCGAGAACCATCTCAAGGGCTATATTTCGCAGCAACGCATGTATGGCATGTATCGAAAGATGGTGGCGGACATGAGCGAAGACTGACTTTAAAAACATTTGCCGATATGAAGAAAGACGATTTGAGGATAGTGTTCATGGGCACGCCTGAGTTTGCCGTGGCTACATTGCGAGCCATGGTGGAGGCCGGTTACAATGTGGTGGCCGTGGTGACGCAGCCCGACAAGCCCGTAGGCCGGCATGGCAGCGTGCTCCGGCCGTCGGCGGTGAAGCAATACGCCACTGCTTGTGGGCTGCCCGTCTTGCAGCCGGCAAGGCTGAAAAACCCTGCCTTTGTCGATGAGCTCCGCTCATACGGTGCCAACCTTCAAGTGGTTGTGGCTTTCAGGATGCTGCCGGAGGTGGTGTGGGCCATGCCTGAATACGGCACATTCAACGTTCACGCCGCGCTACTGCCGCAATACCGCGGAGCCGCACCCATAAACTGGGCCGTGATAAACGGCGAGACAGTGACCGGCATAACCACTTTTTTCCTCAATCACGAGATAGACACGGGGCGCATAATAATGCGCGAGCCGTTCGAGATAAAGCCTGAATACAATGCCGGCGATGTGCATGATGGACTTATGCGCCTCGGTGCCGATGTGTGCTTGCGGACTCTCGAAAAGATTGTGGCCGCCGATGGGACTCCCGAAACCGTGTCGCAAGACGCCATGAACAGTGGATGCGAAACGCTGTATGCCGCCCCGAAGATATTCAAGGAGACATGCCGCATAGACTGGAGCAAGCCCGCCGCAGTAATACATAACTTTGTGAGAGGACTAAGCCCTGTTCCGGGGGCGTGGACAAACCTTGTCGCTGCCGATGGACGGAGCGTTGAAATGAAGATTTACTCCACCGAGCCATCTGCCTCTGACTCCATGTTGCCGGCCGGCTTCACGTTTAAGCAGGGGAAAAGTCTTGCCATAGCCACGGCCGATGGAAAATCATTGGTTGTCAACGAACTGCAACTGTCAGGCAAGAAGCGCATGGCCTCCGCTGACTTTCTGAATGGATTCAAGGACATAGACTGCTGTCGGGTGGAATAAATTGTCGTGTGTTATATATAATAAATCATGGCTTCTGACGTTTGATATATGTAACAATAAAGATAAAGAAGCCTATGAAACATTTTACGCAAGACCACTTGATTCCAAATGAAAGTACGATAGAGCTGATAAAAAAGATAGCGTACACTTACAGAGTAATAAAAATGGCCGACGGCACAACAGCGTCGCTCTGCCTGAACTGAAACGACGAATGGCATTAGTATCACCATCACTACTCGCCGCCGACTTCCTCCATCTCGACAGCGAAATAGAAATGATAAACCGCAGCGAGGCCGACTGGCTTCACCTTGATGTGATGGATGGGGTCTTCGTGCCCAACATCTCGTTTGGATTTCCGGTAATGGAGGCGGTGGCAAAGGCGTGCCGCAAGCCGCTCGACGTGCATTTCATGATTGTGCGCCCTGAGCAATACATTGCCCAAACGGCACGTTTGGGAGCAATGATGATGAACGTGCATTACGAGGCCTGTACACATCTGCACCGCACCGTGCAGGAAATCCACGCTGCGGGCATGAAAGCGGGCGTAACGCTCAACCCGACCACTCCGGTGTCTATGCTTGAAGATATCATATCAGAGCTCGACATGGTGCTCCTGATGAGCGTAAACCCGGGATTCGGAGGGCAAGACTTCATCGAGAACACCATTGCCAAGACCATGAGGTTGCGCCGCTTGATAGCCGAGAGTGGCTCGCACGCACTCATTGAGGTGGATGGAGGCGTGCAGGCAGACACCGCGCCGCGTCTCGTAAATGCGGGTGTCGATGTGCTCGTCAGCGGCAGCTATGTGTTCAAGAGCAGCTCTCCGGAGATGGCAATAAGCAAGCTGAGGCGTCTCGGACGCGATGGTTTGTAGTCTTTTGTCGTTGCTCGGGGCATGTCGCCGTTGGCCGTCTGTACGTCTGTCCTCGGCATTCTGTTAACCTATGCAGTCCGCAACTGACCGGCTGCCGCTTTGTCGTGGCAGCGCAGTCGGTTGCGGACTTTTGTGTTTCACTGTCCCGCCTGCCGCGGCATAATCCCCAAGATGTTTTCAGGCTTCACTGTTAACTGTTTGTTTATGGTGAGGTTGACGCATTCTGCTGGGCGGTTGACTTTCGGGTGAGCCTGCCTTGCAATGACTATTGACATTTTGTCGGCATCTATGTTTTGTAAAGATATTTCATAACGTGTGCAGGCTTATGTCTTTCTTGTTGCTTGATGTGCAAGTAGTTGATTGTCAGGCGGTTTGTAAAACGTGCCGTTTCGGGCTGCAAAATGGTGCGTTTCGCGTTCCCAAACGAGCCGTTTTACATTCCAAAATGCCCCATATCGTAAGACGAAACAGATGCCGCCACTCGACACCATCTGGCTTTGTAAACATTTTTGAAGCTCCCATCGAGTGAAGAAACATGCTCCACTATCGGAAAAACACAGTCATTGATGGTCTCTTTTAAGTTATCTTGTGGCCATTTTCCGTGCCGCCGGAATCTGGCGGAAAGCTGTACGTCGTGGTTAGGATGATTTTGTGTGACGCTTTGTCTGCTCTTAATGATTCTGTATCAATACACTGTTTGTGTGTAAAAAGGTTGTTATTGCAGATAAAAATAGTCAATAACGTTTGCGGAAATCCGAAATATTGTTTACCTTTGTAAACGTTGCACACTGCGTGACAAAGCGCAATGCGTACCGGCCAAGAGTAAATGTGGGCAATAATACTGCAAGGATGAGATTCTGCGCAGAGGCAACACCATTTATCAGACACCATTAACTACAAATTAAACAGGCAACCGACCATGACGAAAGCATTGTTTGCCATAGCCACGCTCGCCATGTTGACGTTCAGCGGCTGTGAGAAATACATAGCAGAAGAGGAAGACAGCACCGCGCAGACCGCTCCGGACACCGGCAAGGACATAATAAATGAAGATGAGTCGCAGATAGAATATCTTACTGTGGCGGAGGCGCAGGAAGCCGAAATAGGCACTGTAATATGTGTGCGTGGGTATATCGTGGCCTCATGCACACGCAGTATGGGCAACGCCGACTTCATGGAACCGTTTGAAGGCAGCACTGCCATCATATTGGCCGATGCTCCAGTAGACCTTGACGACTTCCAGTACGCTACTGACGACGACCTCTTTCCCGTTTGTCTCACTGATTATGCAGACATACGTGCGGCATTGAATCTCACAGACAATCCGCAACTGTGGAATCGGGAAATATTCATCACCGGTGTCAAGGCTACCTACATGCGCTGTCCGGGATTAAAGAAAGTGATGCAATACCAGCTCGTAGACTGATGTATATCGGGCGTAAGGCCATGATGCGGAAATTGCTGAGGAGATTATTGCTGTTTCTTACGGTATTTTTGTGTGATGCCATGACTCGTCTGTCTTTGCCTCGCTTTTGCAGTTTCTGAGGATGCCGTGTCGTCTGTCGCATGTCAAATGTCGCGCGGCAGGGTAGGGCGGAACATTAGGATGTTCCATTATTTCACGATGTTTTTATGAGTTTTGTCAAAAAACTCCGTTGGTTATCACTCGCCCCTAAAACGTTAATTAAGATTAAACGAAATTCGCTATGCCGTTATTCCGCGCGATTTATTCACAGAAAAGCAGTAACTTTGCACGCAATTCAATCCGTAGGGGGCATGAAGTAAGTGAAGGCACGAAATGCCTGTCCGCCTCGCGGAAAAACCGTTTAACAACATCGAAAAAATGTACGTAATCGTAGAAATTAACGGTCAACAGTTCAAGGCAGAGCAAGGGAAAAAGCTCTTCGTCCACCACATGAGGGATTCAAAGGAAGGACAGTCTGTTGAGTTTGAGAAAGTGCTGCTTGTAGACAAAGACGGCAGTGTGGAAGTTGGCGCACCCACAGTAGAGGGAGCCAAGGTTGTGTGTGAGGTCATCAACCCATTGGTGAAAGGCGACAAGGTGATCGTATTCAAGATGAAGCGTCGCAAGGACTATCGTAAGAAGAGAGGACACCGCGCCCAATTCACCGAACTGAAAATCACAGAAGTAATCGCTTAACGTAAAAGGAGGACACAAGAAATGGCACACAAAAAAGGTGTAGGTAGTTCCAAGAACGGACGTGAGTCAGCATCGAAAAGGCTTGGCGTAAAGATTTGGGGTGGACAGAAAGTTATCGCTGGCAATATCATTGTGCGCCAGCGTGGCACGAAGCATAATCCCGGTAAAAACGTTGGGATTGGGAAAGACGATACGCTCTATGCCCTTGTTGATGGCGTTGTGAGTTTCAAGAAGGGTCGCTTAAACAGAAGTTTCGTATCCGTAATACCGGAAATGCAGGATGCCAATGCATAAAGGCAAATCTGGCATATTCTGGACAAGTGCAAGTGGGCATGTCGAATGAGACATGCCCACTTTTTGTCTATGCGCATCTGGATTATATAAATCCTGTGTGGCCCACAGAAGCTA
>CAZKMT010000039.1:2368-20150 GCA_964554115.1 uncultured Prevotella sp. | reverse complement strand
ATGGCTCGGTTTCCTTGTGGCTTTCCCTGCCGGAATGGCCGTTCCGCGCCACTCCGCCGCGCTTTTTCTTTGTCTTGCTGTTCCATTTGCATGTGTTCCCGTGGCCGGATGGCGATGAACTTAGAATCCGTGATGCGGCTTCGTCAGGCAGCAACCCTATGGCTGTCATGCCAAAATGTCATGTGGGTGGCGTTTGGTTTGCACGCTCGCTCATGGCAAGCAATCTTTGCAAAACGGTTGGGCGTGCTGCCGTGCGTGCCGTTTGTGACTGCGATATGGAGTTTTGCAAATCTGAAAAGAGGCTGTGTAAAAAAACACAGCCTCTTTTCGTAAACATCTGTTTGTGAAAAAAGATGTGCGGGCACGTTTGCGCGCCCGCGCGTGATTACTTTATTTTATTGTATCCATAGACAGCGCAGCCGCCGAGTTCTTCCTCGATGCGCAGCAACTGGTTGTACTTGGCCATGCGGTCCGTGCGGCTCATGGAGCCGGTCTTTATCTGGCCGGAGTTGGTGGCCACGGCGATGTCTGCGATGGTGGTGTCTTCGGTCTCGCCCGAGCGGTGGCTTGTCACGGTGGTGTAGCCGTGGCGGTGAGCCATCTCGATGGCGTCGAGCGTCTCGGTGAGAGAGCCTATCTGGTTGACCTTTATCAGTATGGCGTTTCCTGCGCCCATCTTTATGCCCTTGCGGAGGAAGTCAACGTTGGTCACGAAGAGGTCGTCGCCCACCAGCTGGCAGCGGTCGCCAATGGTTTTCGTCAGCTTCACCCAATTGTCCCAGTCGTTTTCGTCGAGTCCATCCTCTATCGAGTCGATGGGATATTTGGTTATCAGCTCCTCGAGATACTTGATTTGCTCGTCTGCGGTGAGTTTCTTGCCGTTGGGGTCTTTCTTCTTGCCGTCCTTGAGCTGGCGGTAGTCGTAGTACCACTTGCCGTCTTCGCATACGGCAAACTCGCTGGCGGCGCAGTCCATGGCTATCGTCACGTCCTTGCCCGGCTCGTAGCCTGCATTGCGTATGGCTTGGCAGATGCTGTCGAGAGCGTCCTCGATGCCGTTGAGTGCGGGCGCGAAACCACCCTCATCGCCAACAGCCGTGGAGAGACCGCGGCTCTTGAGCAGCTTCGCCAGGGCGTGGAACACCTCGGCGCCCATGCGTATGGCCTCACGCTCCGACGGCGCTCCGACCGGCCTGATCATGAACTCCTGGAAAGCGATGGGCGCGTCAGAGTGCGCGCCGCCGTTGATGATGTTCATCATCGGCACGGGCAGCACGTAAGTGTTGGCGCCTCCGATATAGCGATAGAGAGGTATCTCCAAGTAGTTGGCGGCAGCGTGAGCCACGGCCAGCGATACGCCGAGGATGGCGTTGGCTCCCAGTTTCGATTTTGTCTTGGTGCCGTCGAGCTCCAGCATCTTGTGGTCTATGGCGCGTTGCTCCAGAACCGACATGCCCTCAATGGCCGGGGCAATCACATTGTTGACGTTTTCTACGGCCTTGAGCACGCCCTTGCCGCAGTAGCGCTGGCTGTCGCCGTCGCGCAGTTCCAGGGCTTCGTTCTCGCCTGTCGATGCTCCCGATGGCACGGAAGCGCGACCCATGACGCCCGACTCCAGCGTGACTTCAACCTCTACTGTGGGGTTTCCCCTCGAATCTAAAATCTCCCTTGCGTGGATGTTTTCGATAATCATAATCTCAATCGTTTAAAAATGTATCCTTGTTCTGTCAGAATGACAGTGGCGATAAGCGTTGCCGCTCGCCCACTGCCTCCCGCCAATGGTAAGCAAAAATAGTGCCAAAGTCGCATGACGGAAAAGATGTCATCACAATAATTGGTTTTTTTACCACAAATGACTGCCGCAAGCATTGCCGTCATCTATTTTATAAGGTGAAGCCTGTGTGTCGGCAGTGAGTCTGTCAGCCTGTGTCGGCGGTGTCAGTGGCGCGGCTTGTTTTGTGTCCGTCGCGCGCTCGTGGCTCAGCGGTTGCCCAAGTCGTCGTAGATGGACTGCAGTATGGCCTTGCCGCGGTTGGCGCGAGCTGCCGTGGCTGCGGCGTTGCCATTGCCGCCGGTGTCGGTGTCTTCCGCCACGCGGTCGCCGATGATGTCGTAGACGGTGTGCCCCGTGCCGTCGGCAAAGCCGAAGCCTTCCTTGAAAGTGAAGAAAGCGAACGGATACTTGTATTCGGGGCTGAACACATCGCGGCTGAACGTGTAGTCGGTGTGGGGTATGCGCAATTGTCCCAGCAGCGTTGCCGCCATGTCGCTTTGGTTCATCAGCGTAGTCACCACGCGGTGCTCCCTCACCGCGCCGCCTATCCACAGCATGGTGTTGTGGTGGTGTTGCTCGTGGCTTATGCCGTCGGGGTATGCGTATCCGTGGTCGGGCAGGCACACTATGAGCAGGTTGTTCCATGCCGGCGTGCGCCTGAGGCTGTCGACGAAGGCACCAAGGCAGTGGTCGGTGTACGCGAAGGCGTTGGGCACTTTCTCCTCAAGGCGACTGTATGGCACCTCGAAAGGCTCGTGGCTGCTCAGTGTCAGGAAACAGATGTGCCACGGCTCTTCGTCCTCGTCGGCAATCATGGACAGCAGCCGCCTGAAAGTGATGTCATCGTTTACGCCCCACGGATTGTCGACGCGCTCCTCCATGCTGAAGTCGGTGTCGCTCGTTATCGAGCCATATCCGCCCGTGCGCAGGTAGCTCTGCATGTTGGTGAAGTTGATGTCGCCACCATACAGGAAGCTGCTCTTGTAGCCATGTGCATTGAGCGTGGCGGCGAGGCAGGGCAGCGTGCGGCTCTTTATTGGCAACTTCATCACCGACAGGGTGGGGAAGCTGGGGTAGCCGCTCAGCGCCGACACCGTGCCCCGGTCGGTGCGGAAGCTGTTGGAGTAGCAGTTTGTGAAGATTACGCCCTCCCTTGCCAGCCGGTTGTAGTTGGGGGCTATGTCCTTGCGGCCGCTCACGGCCTCCACGAACTGTCCGCCGAAGCTCTCCAAGAGAATCACGAGCACGTTTGGCCGCGTGGTGGTGAGCAGCTGCGCGGTGTCGGTAGGCGTGGGGGCGTAGAGGCCGTCGAACAGGTATTGTCTGCGGCTCTCGCTGAAGTAATTGAACTCGGCGGCGTAGTCGTCGGCCTTGCCGAGCGATGCCAACATGCTGAAACAGGGGTTTATGGCCGCATGGTTGAGATACTCGTCTTCAGAGAAGTACACCTTGCCGATGTTGGCTGTGCTCTCGCCAACGCCGCCGCGTATCGACACGGCCAGCGGGACGATGGCGAGCACCATCAGCAGCGTGGCCGCCACGCGCGGCCTGCGCCCTGACATGGGGCGCAACAGGCTGGGGGTGGCCCTCTCCAGCCACCATGCCAGCAATGTGGCATAGGCAATGATTGCGGCAATGCGCACCGCCACGTAGCCCGCTGACACACTGGCCAGCGCGTCTTTAGGCGAGTCGGTGTAATAGAATATGGTAGCGTCGAGCTTGAATTTCCAGAATGGGTAGAGCGACATGTCGGCCACAAACATGACAGAGACCACCGCCGCCACCACGACATAATAGGCCAGTGCGGCAGCGCGCAGCCGCCATCGGAACGGTGTCCACACCGATACGAGAGTCGTCAGCAGCGGCAGCACAATGAGATAGCCCGTCACCGGCACATCGAGCAACAGGCCGTTTGCCACCACGTCAAGGCAGTCGTCCCAGCCATAGACGGCATCCGCCGGCTTGTCTATCCAGAAGAACGCCACTTTCTGCGTGGCGAATATGGCCAAAAACGAGAGGTAAAGCCCGGCAAGCCAAGCGAAACGCTGTTTCATCGTCAGTCTGTGGTATTGTAAAAACGCTGCAAAATTATCAATAAAAAGCAACAAAGGAAATTGTACGGAGGTGAAAAGAAGTTAAACGAAGCCTGCGGCCATGCCGCGCCTTGCGTTTCCTCCGTGGATCGCAGGCTCTTTTCCGCCCTTGACGGCCATGGCGTAAGCGGGATGTTCCGCACCTCCATGCTGAGGCATGGAGGTGACAGCCGGCAATCGATGGGATTCATCGGAACGCGACCCGCTGTCGGCGGACGTTCGGAATGACGAAACGGCTGCAATATCCCCGACTTTTTGCGCACCCCGGCGCAGGCTGCCTGTCGCCTGTCTCCGCCCGATTTCATGAAAGAAAGCGGTAAAAAATGTTTACAAACGGCCGGCGTGCCGAGCGATGGCAGCCGAATCGCTTTGCGAAACAGGCCGTTTGGGCTTACGAAACGGCCTGTTTCGCCCGCCAAAACGCATCATTTTGCAACCTGAAACGGCACATATTGCAAACCATCTGGAATACAGATACTTGCAATGTGCGCCATGATGTGTGGGCAGGATGGCGCGCACTGCGAAAAATCTTTACAATTCGGATTTCCCGCGACTGCCGCACAGGGAGGAGAAAGCGTGGCGGTCATGGCCGGCATCGGTTGGCGCGGCTTGCTGTCGATGTGTCATGCCGCCGCCGTTTGTCGCCCATGGCTCGGCGACGCCGACAATGCGGTGTTGTGGCATTGCCGTCCGAGGCGTTGCCGCCCGGCGGTGGCTTTTGCCGTTTGGGTGCGCCGCGCACATATTTTTCCACGCAAATTGTTGCATAGTCTCGCGCCTTTTTCTTAACTTTGCACTCTGATTGCATATAACGTTATATTTCAATTATGGCTGATACGAAAAAGATTAAGACCGCGCTTGTTTCGGTGTACCACAAGGACGGGCTCGATGAGCTGCTCGCTAAGCTCAACGCTGAAGGTGTGAAGTTCCTCTCCACCGGGGGAACACAGAGTTTTATCGAGTCGCTGGGCTATGAGTGCCAGAAGGTTGAGGACCTGACCACATACCCCTCAATACTCGGTGGCCGCGTGAAGACGCTCCACCCGAAAGTGTTTGGCGGCATACTGGCGCGCCGCGACAATGACGGCGACCGCGAGCAGATGGACAAATACGGCATTCCGGAGATAGACCTCGTGATAGTGGACCTCTATCCTTTCGAGGACACCGTGGCTGGCGGCGCATCCGATGCCGACATAATAGAGAAGATAGACATTGGCGGCATATCGCTCATACGCGCCGGGGCCAAGAACTTCAACGACGTGGCCATAGTGCCCAGCAAGGCCGAATACGGCGTGCTTCTCGACATTCTGAACAAGCAGGGCGCAGTTACCGACCTCTCGCAACGCAGGATGCTGGCCGGGCGCGCATTCGGAGTGAGCAGCCATTACGACACAGCCATCCGCGACTGGTTTGCGTCCAAGTGAGACTGTGTCCGTGCGTCACACCAAACCCAACAAACATAAAAAAGCAACAAGGAGGAATATGGGACTCTTTTCTTTTGTCAAGGAGATTGCTATGGATCTTGGCACTGCCAACACCATCATCATCAGCGATGACAAGATAGTGGTAGACGAGCCGTCGGTGGTGGCCCTCGACCGCCGCACCGACAAGATGATAGCCGTGGGCAGCAAGGCCAAGATGATGTATGAGAAGACACACGACAACATACGCACCATAAGGCCGCTGCGTGACGGCGTGATAGCCGACTTCTCGGCGTGCGAGCAGATGATGCGCGGGCTTATAAAGATGGTGCACACGGGCAACCGTCTCTTCTCCCCGTCGCTGCGGATGGTAATCGGGGTGCCGTCGGGTTCAACCGAGGTGGAACTGCGCGCAGTGCGCGATTCCGCCGAGCACGCCGACGGGCGCGATGTCTACTTGATATTTGAGCCTATGGCGGCCGCCATAGGCATTGGCATCGACGTGGAAGCCCCCGAGGGCAACATGATAGTGGACATCGGAGGCGGCTCCACGGAGATAGCCGTCATATCGCTTGGCGGCATCGTGAGCAACAACTCCATACGCATAGCCGGCGATGACCTCACCGCCGACATACAAGAATACATGAGCCGCCAGCACAACGTGAAAGTAAGCGAGCGCATGGCTGAGCGGATAAAGATACACGTGGGCTCGGCACTCACCGACTTGGGCGACCAGGCACCGGAGGACTACGTGGTGGACGGCCCCAACCGCATCACCGCGCTGCCCATGAAGGTGCCCGTGTGCTACCAGGAGATAGCCCACTGCCTCGACAAGACGGTGGCGAAGATTGAGAACGCCGTGCTCTCGGCTCTCGAGAACACGCCGCCCGAGCTTTACGCCGACATAGTGAAGAACGGCATCTACCTCACCGGGGGCGGCGCATTGCTGCGCGGCCTTGACAAGAGGCTGTCTGACAAGATTGGCATACAGTTCCTGATCGCAGAGGACCCGTTGCACAGCGTGGCGCGTGGCGCGGGCATAGCTCTGAAGAACGTGGAGCGCTTCTCGTTCCTGATGCGGTGATGGTTGCCAGTCATTGGCGTGAGGGGGAGCGGCCTGCGGGCAGGCACGGATTGCGGTGTGTGGATTTATGGGTCATGACTTGATGCTATGCGCAACCTCTTAGAGTTTTTGGCCAGGCACGGCCACTGGCTGCTGTTCGTGGCACTTGAGGTGGTGTGCGGCGTGCTCTTGTTCAAGTATAACACTTACCAGGGCAGCGTGTGGTTCTCTACGGCCAACGCCGTGGCGGGCAAAGTCTACGAGTTGGGCTCAGGCGTGAGGGCTTACCTCTCGCTGGCTCGCGCAAACGAGAGCCTTGCCCTGCGCAACTTCCACCTCGAACGGCAGGTCGCCCAACTGCGGCGGCTGTATGGAGAGGCCACCCGCGACACATCCGCCGCCGAACGGGTCACATTGGAGCTGCTGGCGCAGTATGCCCCGCTGCCGGCGAAGGTGGTGGACAACACCATTGACCGCCCATACAACCTGATGACCATCAATCGGGGGCGAGCCGATGGAGTGCATCCCGATATGGGCGTGGCTTGTGGCAACGGCATCGTGGGCATCGTGTGCCTCGCGTCGGAACATTACTCGGTGGTGATGCCGGTGCTCAACGTCAAGTCGCGCATCAGTTGTACAATACGCGGACGCGGTTATGTGGGTTACCTTGTATGGGATGGGGGCGACCCCGCGGTGGCCTACGTGGAGGACATTCCGCGTTACGCCCGTTTCAAGTTGGGCGACTGGGTGGAGACGAGCGGCTACTCATCGATATTCCCCGAGGGTGTGCTCGTGGGGCGCATAGAGAAAATCTATGACTCGCGCGACGGTCTGTCGTACCGCCTTAAAGTGCGTCTGTCGACCGATTTCAGTAGCGTGCGCAACGTGTTTGTAATCGACGACAAGAGCGTTGTGGAGCGCAAAATGTTGCTTGACGCCGCCCGCGATTCACTCGGACTGGGCATGAAATAGCCCGCAGCGGTCGCATCGGTGGCTTCAACGTGGCTGCGGGAATGGCGGAAAAGGCGTTGGGGCGGAAGCCTGCCGCATCGCGGTGTGGAGTCGCAGGAGATTACTGCGTGGTGGATTTAATCCATATTACGGACAAATGGCCAAAGATATATTTAGGCGATTGCTGCTTTTGTGCGTCTTGTGCTTGGCGCAGGCTCTGGTGCTCAACCAGATTCACCTGTTCAACTGCGCCACGCCGTTGCTCTATGTCTACATGGTGCTGTTGTTCCCGCTGGGCTATCCCAAGTGGGCTATAATGCTGTGGAGCTTTGCCTTGGGCTTGGCCGTTGACACGTTTTCCAACACGCAGGGTGTGGCCGCAGCCGCAATGACGCTCCTGGGTGCCGTGCAGCCGTATTTCTTCCCGCTGTTCGTGCAGCGCGATGCGCCCGAAAACCTGCGCCCCTCGAAGCATGCCATAGGGCTTTTAAAGTTTTCTTTCTACGTGTCGGCGCTTGTGCTGCTTTATTGTGCCGTGTTTTTCGCCCTCGAGATGTTCAGCTTCTTCCATTGGTTGAGGTGGCTCGAGTGCGTCGGCGGCAGCACGTTGCTTACCGTTATGCTGATTCTCATATTGGAAAGCGTTAGGAAAAGGTGAAAGACTACGGGCTTGGCAACCGACAATATGTGATAGGCGGGGTGGCCATCTTTATCGTGGTGGTGTATGTCATTCGTCTCTTCACCCTGCAAATAATGAGCGACGACTACAAGAGAAACGCCGACTCAAACGCCTTGCTGAAGCGCATAGACTACCCTTCGCGCGGCATAATGACCGACCGAAAGGGGAGACTGATGGTTTACAACCAGCCGGCCTACGACATAATGGTGGTGATGAACGAGGAGAAAGGACGCCTCGATACGGCGGACTTTTGCCGGACGATAGGCATAACCCGAGCCGAGTTTGACACGCGCATGGCCGCCATAAAGGATCCGATAAGGAATCCCGGCTATTCGAGATTCACGCAACAGCTCTTCATGGGGCAGATACCCGACAAGGAGTTCAGCGCGTTCCAAGAGAAGATGTTCCGCTTTCCCGGTTTCTATGTGCAGAAGCGCAGTGTCAGGCAGTACCAATATCCTTATGCGGCCCATGTAATTGGCGACATGGCCGAGGTGTCGCCATCCGACATCGAGGAAGACGACTATTACCAGCCCGGCGACTACATAGGCAAGCTTGGCGTGGAGCGGAAGTACGAAAAGCAGCTCCGCGGAGAGAAAGGTGTGCAGATACTGCTCCGCGACGCGCACGGGCGGGTGCAGGGACGCTACCAGAACGGACAGCTCGACCGCAAGCCTGTGGCGGGCAAAAACCTCACTTTGAGCATTGATCTCGACTTGCAGGCATTGGGCGAACGCCTGCTTGAGGGCAAGAAAGGCAGCATAGTGGCCATAGAGCCGGCCACGGGCGAAGTGCTGTGTATGGTGTCGTCGCCTTCTTATGACCCCCGCTCCATGTCGGGGCGCGACCGTAGCAAGAACCATGCAAAGATGGTTCGCGACCCTTGGAAGCCTCTGCTCAACCGCAGCATCATGGGACTTTACCCTCCGGGGTCGACGTTCAAGACCACTCAGGCACTCACATACATGACTGAGGGGATAATAACCCCGAACACGATGTACTCCTGCAACCACGGCTTTTATTACCGTGGACTTCACGTGAGATGCCACGGCCACAAGTCGCCGTTGGGGCTTGTGGATGCCCTCAGCACGTCGTGCAACGCATATTTCTGCTGGGGACTGTACTATATGATAGGCAACAGGAGCAAGTATAAGGACGTGCAGGAGGCCATGAACCGCTGGCGCGACTACATGGTCAGCATGGGCTTCGGCTACCGCTTGGGCATCGACTTGCCCGGCGAGAAGCGTGGGCTGATACCGAACGCCGAGTTTTACGATAGGGCTTACCATGGGTCGTGGAACGGACTGACCATCATCAGCATATCGATAGGACAGGGTGAGGTCACGCTCACGCCCTTGCAGATAGCCAACCTCAGCGCGACCATTGCCAACAGAGGCTACTATTACGTGCCGCACGTGGTGCGCGAGGTGGAGGGCGAGCCGCTCGACACCACTTACACGCGCCGCCGTTACACCATGGCGTCGCGTGCGGCCTACGAGACGGTGGTAGAGGGGATGCGCAGTTCGGTGCTCCACGGCACGTGCCGCGCGGCCAACCGTCCGGAGTATGAGGCCTGCGGAAAGACGGGCACGGCGGAGAACAGGGGGCGCGACCACTCTGTGTTCATGGGCTTCGCGCCCATGGACGACCCCAAGATAGCCATTGCCGTCTACGTGGAGAACGGCGGCTGGGGCGCCGAATATGGCGTGCCGATAGGCTCTTTGATGATGGAGAAGTACATAAACGGTAAACTTTCGGAGGAGTCGGAGAAGAAAGCCGATGAGTTCCAGCACAGGCGCATATCTTATGAGACAAGGAACAGATAAGAAACAAGGCGTGCTACGCTCGCTCGACTGGTGGACGATAGGTATTTATCTCGCGCTGCTCACTTTCGGGTGGCTCAGTGTTTGCGGGGCGAGTTATACCTATGGCGACACCGACATACTAAGCCTGGACACGCGCTCCGGGATGCAGATAGTGTGGATAGGCACCTCGATTTGCCTCGGACTGGTGCTCCTGTTGCTCGACGCCCGTCTTTACGACACCTTTGCATACGTCGTCTACGGCTTTATGCTGCTCCTGCTCTTCGTCACAATCTTCAATCCTCACGAGATAAAGGGGTCGCGGTCGTGGCTCGTGCTGGGGCCGTTGAGGATGCAGCCCGCCGAGTTCGCCAAGTTTGCCACGGCTCTCGCGCTGGCCAAGTGCATGGGCACTTACGGGTATGACATCCATCGCTGGAAGCATTTTGTCGCCGCGCTGGCCATCGTTGTCATTCCTATGGTTTTCATAATCATGCAGCGCGAGACGGGTTCCGCCCTCGTTTACCTTGCCTTTTTCCTCGTGTTCTATCGGGAGGGGATGCCTGGTTGCGTGTTGTTTACGGGTGTCGCCGCAGTCATTTACTTCGTAGTGGGTGTGCGTTTTGAACAGGTATTGATGTTTGATACGCCCACGTCGCTGGGCAAGTTTGTTGTGTTGCTGCTCGTGCAGGTGTTCACGGCGGCTTTGGTTGGCGTGTATTGCCATGACAGGCGCAGGGCTTTGGGGCTGTTTGGCTATGGCGTCGGTGTTACATTCCTTGCCATGCTGTTTTCCGTTTTCGTCATACCGTTCGATGTGGTGTGGGTGCAGTTGGGCGTGGTCGCGCTCACTTTAGTGTCTCTTGCGGTCGGCGCGTTGGGCTCCCGCTTGCGCAATTATTGGCTGGTCATGCTTTTTGCCGTTGGCTCTGTGGCCTTTTTCTATTCTGCCGACCACGTGCTCAACAATGTTCTAAAGCCTCACCAGCGTGTGCGCATCAACGTGTTGCTCGGGCTTGAGGAAGACCTTGCGGGCGCAGGTTACAACGTTCACCAGAGCGAGATAGCCATCGGATCGGGTGGTCTGGGCGGGAAAGGCTTTCTGAACGGCACGCAGACAAAGCTGAAATTTGTGCCCGAGCAAGACACCGATTTCATTTTCTGCACCGTGGGCGAAGAAGAAGGTTTCATCGGTTCGGCGGGAGTGCTGTTCCTCTTCCTTGCTCTCATATTGCGACTCATCCATCTTGCTGAGCGGCAACCGTTCCGCTCCGGGCGCGTTTACGGCTATTCGGTGCTGTCCATTTTCCTGTTCCATGTGTTTATCAATGTGGGGATGGTGCTCGGCCTCACCCCCGTGATAGGCATTCCGCTGCCGTTTTTCAGTTACGGAGGGTCGTCGTTGTGGGGCTTTACGATACTGCTGTTCATCTTCCTCCGCATTGACGCGGGGCGCAATCTTGTCCGCAAGTGACGTGTAGGGCTTCCCGCCGTGTCGCCATGCATGTGTGGTGAGGCTTCGTTGCCATTGGCGTGGAATGTCGGCGCGGTCAGTATTGTTCGCGCGAAAGCTTTAGTCCGATGTTCTCTATGCCCGGAAGTGTCTCGCGCCTCATGTTATGCCTCATTGTCACCACAATCGAATCGCCTTGCCGCAGGGGCAGACTGGCAATGCGGAACATATATTGGTAGCTGCTCAGACCGCGGCCAGTGTGGTATCCGCGGCTGTCGGTGAGCGTGCATGATAGCGTGTCGATATGCGTCGTTTTGGCGGGCATTACCGTGGTTTCCACTATTATGGAGATGGTTGTGAAAGGGTAGAGGCTGTTGGCTTTCAGCCCGAGTTCCTCGTTCCACGTGCCGTCTGTCGGTACAGGCGGCGTGGTGAAAACCACGGTGTCTGTGCGTTCCCAGTCGGCCACGGGCACGTAATGGTTATATACAGTGGCATTGTCGCAGGCGGCGAGTGCCACTGTGGCGGTCAGGGCGGCTGCAATGACCGCCCTTGTTTTATTCCGCGGCATCCTGTTGCCTGTCATTTTTCGGCTGGCTGTTGCGCTGTTGGCCGGCTGCCGGCCTGCCCTTGGCGTTGCGTTGCGCTCTCTGCCTGTCCGGTTGTTGTTGGCTGTCGGCCTGTTGCTTTGCGTTTGGCCGGCTTTTTTGCTGCTGTTTAGGCGCCTTATGTGCTTGTCTGTCGCCCTTTGCCTGCTGCGGCTTCTGGCTGTCTGTGCCTTGAGCCTTTGCCTTGTCGTCCGCAGTGGCGCTGCTTGGTGCGGCCTTGTTGGCTTTCTTCTTCCTTTTCTTTGCCTTGTCAAAGCGCGTTATGTTCTCGTTGGCGAGCAGGTCCACGGTCCGTTTCACTTCCTTGGCGGTAGCGTCGTTATTCAGAGCGATCGGTTTCTCGCCGTTGCGGTTCATCTCGATAATCTCCTTTGCGCGCTCAGCCGTGATGGTCTCCACGTTTGCGGCTATGTTCTTGTCAGTTGAGTAGGTCACCATGCCCGCCAGAATGTCGCTCTTGAAGAGGTAGTAATCCGCGCTTTGCGTGTGCAGCACCACCTCCTTGCTGGGCAGTTTCCTGCCCGCTTCCACATAGTCGTCAACCTCATAATTGAGGCAGCACTTCAGTTTTGCGCACATGCCCGCCAGTTTCTGTGGGTTCAAGGATATGTCCTGGAAGCGAGCCGCGTTAGTGCCCACGCTCACAAAGTTCTTCATCCACGTGGCGCAGCACAGCTCGCGCCCGCACGGTCCGGTGCCCCCTATACGCCCGGCCTCCTGCCTTGCCCCTATCTGTTTCATCTCTATGCGCACGTGGAAAGTTTCGGCGAGCACCTTTATGAGCTGCCGGAAGTCCACCCTCTCGTCGGCGATGTAGTAGAAAATGGCCTTGTTGCAGTCGCCTTGGTACTCCACGTCGCCTATTTTCATTTGCAGTCCGAGGTTTTTGGCTATCTCGCGGCTTTCTATCATGGTGGCGTGTTCGCGCGATTTCGCTTCGCGGAATTTCTCCATGTCCACGGGGCGCGCTATGCGGTAGATGCGCTTTATGTCGTCGGCCGATTTCAGGTTGGCCTTTTTCATCTGCATCTTCACCAGTCGTCCGGTGAGTGTCACCACTCCGATGTCATGGCCGGGACTGGCTTCTACGGCCACGATATCGCCCTTTTTCAGCTCTATGTGGTTCACGTTGTTGTAGTAGCCTTTGCGAGTGTGCTTGAACTGCACTTCCACGAGGTCGGTGCTTTTCGCGTTGCCGGGCACGTCGGCCAGCCAGTCGTAAGTGTTCAGTTGCCTGTCTTGCTTGCCCACAGCCTCCTTGCATAGTCCGCGGTCACAGTCGTTGCATATCTCGAAGTCCTTGTTTCTGTAGTCCATATATGGTTGTTTTGTTGTCGTTTTGCGTTGCCTTTGCGTTTGTGGCATCCCGGTTGCGCCCTTATTTTTTCAGCAGCAGCATTATCATCTGTAGTGCAAAGTCGAAGAACACGATCTTGGCGTTGGCGTTCTGCCCGATGTCGCGTATGGCTTTGTTTGTCAAATCGTTGATTTGCAGTATGTTGTTCTCGTTGACGAACGGCGCGAATCCGCGCGCAAAGTCCTCCTCGCGTTGTGTCATGTAGACGAGTTCCGGGCATCCGAAGTTATAGATGAAGTTCTCGCGTGCCATGCGCAGCAGGTAAGCGAGGAAGCGTTTCTGCTTCTCGCGTCCGAGGCCTTGCATCGTGTCGCTCCATTGTTTCAGCTCTTTCACGTGGCGCATGTATGCCAGGCGCATCAGCTGTTGGAACAAGTCGAGAAACATCTCGTTCTCGTTGTCGGCCTCGAGGGATTCGATTGCCCGCAGCCAGTCGCCGCCGGCCATGCGTGCCACGCGCGTTGCCGTGGCCTCGTCGAGGCCGCGCCGCTCCGCCAGTGCCTGTGTCATGGACTCGTTGTCTATCCGCCTTATGTCTATGCGCTGCGTGCGGCTGCGGATGGTGTCGAGCAGTTTGTCTGGCTCCTCGCTCACCATGAGGAACACGGTGTCGGCAGGTGGCTCCTCGATTAGCTTCAGCAGCTTGTTGGCGCAGTCGGCATTCATGCGTTCCGGCAGCCATATCAGGGCCACCTTGTAGCCTCCTTGGCTCGACTTCAGGCTCAGTTTGCGTGTCAGCTCGTCGCTTTCGCCAGCGGTTATGATGGCCTGTTGGTTTTCGGCTCCGATGGTCTCCATCCACTGGTTCATCGAGAAGTAAGGGCCGTTGGCCAGCAGCGTGTGCCACTGCCGCGCAAAGTCATCACTCACGGGCTTGTGGTCAGAGCCCATCGACGGCAGTTTTATGGTTGGGAAAACGAAGTGCAGGTCGGGGTGTTCCCACTTGCGCAGCATGGCGCACTGCCTGCATTCGCCGCACGAGTCCGCCGCGCCGTCGTGGTGTTCGCACAGCAGGTACGTGGCGAACGCCAATGCCAGTGCCATCTTGCCGCTGCCGTTCGGCCCGCAGAACATCAGAGCGTGCGGTAGCCGTCCCTCGTCCGCCATGTCTGTGAGTCTTTTCTTGGCCTCCTCTTGTCCTATAACATCCTTGAAACGCATTCTTTGCTCCGTGTCTTCTTTGCCTTGTCGCCTTGCCGTCTTGCCGCGCCTTACAGTATCCTCCGCACAATCTCGGCCACCGAGTCGGCTGCCGAGACGGTGTAGAAGTGTATGTTGCCCACGCCGTTGGAGTAAAGCTCGCGGCACTGTGCTTCGGCCCATTCCAGTCCGAGGGCTTTCACCTCGTCGTCGGTCTTGCATTTCACGGCTTCCGCCGCCAGTTCCTGCGGAATGTCACAGTGGAAAGTCTTTGGCACAATGCTTATCTGGCTTCGTTTTGCCAGTGGCTTTATGCCCGGTATGATTGGGATGGTGATGCCCATGGAGCGCGCCTTGGCCACGAAGTCGAAGTATTTCCGATTGTCGTAGAACAGTTGTGTGACGGCATACTCGGCTCCGAGGTCTTGTTTCTGCTTCAGGTAGCCCATGTCCATCTCCATGTTGGGGGCTTCATCGTGCTTCTCCGGATAGCAGGCCACGCCGTAGTCGAACGCCGGACCGGGGCACTTTATCGGCTCGCCATCGGCGAAGAAACCCTCGTTGAACCGCTTCACCTGCCTTATCAGGTCGGTGGTGTGCTCGTGCCCTCCGGGTGTCGGGGTAAAGCGGCTGTCTTCTTTCGCCTTGTCGCCGCGCAGCAACATCACGCTCGTTATGCCGAGGAATTGCAGGTCGAGCAGCTCGTATTCTATGTCTTCCACGGTCACGCCGCTGCAGATGACGTGCGGCATCACCGGTATGTCGAACTTCGTCTGTATGGCGGCGGCTATGGCCACGGTGCCGGGGCGGCGGCGGACGCGCAACCGCTCCAGCAGTCCGTTGTCTGCTTGCTTGTAGACATACTCGCTGTGGTGTGTGGTTATGTTGATGAACATCGGATGAAACTCAGCCAGTTTGCCTATCGTGGCAAAAAGGTTGTCGGTGCCTGAGCCCTTTAGCGGAGGCAGCACCTCTATGGAAAATCGTTTCTTCCCGTTGCCTTGGTTTATCAGTTCTGCTACTGCCATTTCCCGTATGTGTACATTTCATTGCAAAGTTACGGAAAAAAAACGTAACGGCAGTGTCGTAAAGACAAATTAACCTCGGCGGCGGGCTGTCTCTGTCCGGCGTGTCGGCCAATCAGAGGGCGGGCGTTGTGGTTGGCGTCTCGGTCGTGGCGGCTTCGCCTCTGTGTTTCCGGCGTTGTGGTTGGCGGGGTTGTGCGTGCAATGAAAAAGCTGTGGCGTTCCTGTCCGCAACGCCACAGCTTTCTTTTCCGCGATGCTGTCAATCGCTTTTTCAAGCGTTGTCAGCCCGCTTGCATGTTATTTGTATTCCGGTTTGCCTTTCCTTGGCGGCCGTTCATTTCTTCACCTTATATATACGGAATGCCATTGGGGCCAGCTCGTCGTTGATTACGGTGCTCTTCGCGCCTGCCTCGCAGGCTATCGCGCCCTCTGTCGGCGTAATCTTCTCCGGCTCGTCGAGAGTGTTCTCCGCGTCAATGTCGGCGCAGGCGAGCGTGATGGTGGTGGCCGTGCGCTCACCCTTGATGCCGGTCAAGTTGATGCTCACGGGCTGTTTCTCCTTGCTCGTGTTGACTACTTTCACGATTACGGTGTCAGTGTTCCGGTCAATTACGGCACTGGCGAACAGACCGTCTTGCCCATCCTGCCCGGCTATGGGCTGTCCGTCCATGGTCATGGAGAGCACGTTGGTGCCCTTGTTCATGGCGTACATCTGCTGCACGTAGTAGCTCACGGACTTAAACATGCGCACGTTGTCGAACCATATCAGGTCCGGACGCCACTGCCAACCCTCCACGTGAGCCAGCAGCGGGGCGTAGGTGGCCATGTGCACTATGTCGGCGTTGCGCTCCAAGTCGGTCATGAAGGCTGCTTCGAGCAGTGATGTCTCGTAGTGGTTCCATTTCTTTCCCTTGCCGTGGCAGGCATATTCGCCCGCAAACACTTTCGGCCCCTTGCGGTCGTAGCCCTCGTAGCGCAGTCCGCTGGAGAGGAACCATGATTCCGGACGGTAGAAGTGTTCGTCCACGAGGTCCACTTTCTGTTTCTTCATGGCCTCCCATCCGAGGTTGAAGTTGTCGCCTTCCGAGTCGGGTCCGCTCGTTCCGATGATTTTGATGTCGGGATAATAGGCGCGGATGGCCTCGACAAACTTCTGGAGGCGCGAGAAGTAGAACTCGCCCCACTGCTCGTTGCCCACGCCGATGAACTTCAGGTTGAACGGCGCGGCGTGGCCCATCTCAGCGCGCTTCTTGCCCCATGTGGTAGTGGTGTCGCCGTTGGCGAACTCTATCAAGTCGAGGCAGTCCTGTATGTAGGGGTCAAGCTGGTCCATGGGCGCGTGGGCACTCTCGCCGGAGTTCTGGAACTGGCAGGCCATGCCCACGTTGAGCACTGGCAGAGGTTCTGCCCCTATGTCTTCGGAGAGCTGGAAGAACTCGAAGAAGCCCAGTCCGTAGCTTTGGAAGTAGTCCGGGAAGTAGCGGTGCTCGAAGGTGAACTCCCAGCGGTTGCGGTTGAGTGGGCGGTTCTCCACCGGCCCGATGGAGTTCTTCCAGTCGTAGCGGTTGTCCAGCTCCTCGCCCTCCACGATGCAGCCGCCTGGGAAGCGGAACACGCCTGGGTGAATGTCGGCAAGGGCTTGGGCTATGTCGCGGCGCATGCCGTTTGTCCTGCCCTTGAAGGTGTTGACCGGAAAGAGGCTCACATGCTCGAGGGCTACGGGGTTCTTGCCGTCGAGGAAGATGCGGAGCGCGGCCTTGTTGTCGGTGCGCGGCGACTTGATTACCACCTCATACTTCTTCCATTCGTCGGAGTTGATGTCCACTTTCTCCGTCACGAACTCTTGCCGCTCCTCCATTGTGTTGGGGTCTATCAGCTGTACGCGGATGCGTGCCGTGCCCTTTGGGGCGCGCGCCCATACCGAGAAGCGGTATTCCTCGCCCTCGAGCACGCCTATCCCGAAGTAGCCTTCGTTTACCAGGCCCGTGCGGCGGGCGTTGTGCCCCGGGTAAGACAGCATGACATAGTGCGGGCAGCGGTCAAAGGGGCCGTCGTCTTTGACTTCCACGTTGCCGAACGTCTGCCAGCCCATCAGGCTTTGCGGAAATTCGAATGAGCGGTTCTTTACCAGCTCCCCGTAGAGGCCGCCGTCGGCGGCGTAGTTGATGTCTTCGAAGAAGAGGCCGTACATCGTGCTCTGCACCGTCGCGCCTGCCTTCTTGGTGTTCACTTCCATGACGTGCGTTTGCGCCATGCCGGCCATTGCCGCCGTCAAGGCCATCGCGCATGTTATCAGTCTGCGTTTCATACCTATCGTTTATGTTGGTTGATTAATGCCACAAAGTTAGCCATTTATTTCCAATCGGAACGTTTTTCGCGCCATATTTTTGCATTTCCGCGCTTCCTTTTGCCG
>CAZKMT010000039.1:0-2268 GCA_964554115.1 uncultured Prevotella sp. | reverse complement strand
ACTGCAAAACGGCCTGTTTCGCAGAGTGAAATGGCGCGTTTCGTAACCTGCTGACGGCCAGGTGATTGTAGGTGGCGTTCGAAAGACGTGGAAAAACCGTTGGAATTGCGAAATATATTTACAAAAGTGGCGGGCAGTCAGGGAATACGGCCGTTCAAACGTATTTATTATTGATGTAGTGACCGCCGTATGCGCCCCCGCCAAGGCGACGCGCCGGCAGTGTAAATGCGAACAGAAAGCAAAATAAATACCAAATGACTATGGAACAAAACGGTAAAGGTAGCATGGCCTACCTCATTTCAATCGTGTTGGTCGCCGTGCTTGGCGGCCTGCTCTTCGGTTACGACACCGCCGTAATCTCGGGCGCCGAGAAAGGCTTGCAGGCGTTCTTCCTCGGGGCGGGCGACTTCGCCTACACCGACGCATGGCATGGCTTCACGTGTGCCAGTGCCCTCGTGGGCTGCATCATAGGCAGCGCCGTCTCGGGCTATCTGGCCTCCAGTTGGGGGCGCAAGCGGTCGCTTTTCTTTGCCGGCGTAATGTTTTTCGTGTCGGCGCTCGGCTCTATGGAGCCCGAATTCCTGCTCTTCGACCACGGAAAACCATCGCTGAGTCTGCTCGTGGCTTTCAATGTCTACCGCATCATAGGCGGCGTGGGCGTGGGACTGGCGTCGGCCATCTGCCCGATGTACATCGCCGAGGTGGCTCCGTCGCGCATCCGCGGCACGCTGGTGTCGTGGAACCAGTTCGCCATCATCTTCGGACAGCTCGTTGTCTATTTCGTAAACTTCATGATACTTGGCTCCAACGCCAACCCCGTGGTTGAGGCCATGAGGGTGATCAACCCCGACGAGGCGGCCTGGGCCATCTCCACCGGCTGGCGTTACATGTTCGGTAGCGAGGCCTTGCCGGCCGGCCTCTTCACCATATTGATATGCTTCGTGCCCGAGACGCCGCGCTATCTCGTGATGGCCGGGCGCGACGACAAGGCTTTGGCCATCCTCAGGCGCATCAACGGAGCCACCGCGGGCGGCGAGATTCTTGACGAGATAAAAGCAACCATAACCGAGCGGACGGAGCGACTGTTCACTTATGGCGTGCTGGTAATCTTCGTGGGCGTCATGCTCAGCGTGTTCCAGCAGGCCGTGGGCATCAACGCCGTGCTCTACTACGCTCCGCGAATCTTCGGCGACATGGGCATGACCGACCCGATGGTGAACACCGTGGTGATGGGCGTGGTGAACATACTGTTCACGCTCGTGGCTATCTTCACCGTGGAGAAGTGGGGTCGCCGCCCATTGCTCATCACCGGCAGCATAGGCATGGCTGTCGGGGCTTTCGGCGTGGCTCTCACCTTTGGCAACGCGGCCATGAGCATCGTCTGCATGGTGAGCATCATGGTCTACAGCGCGTCGTTCATGATGTCGTGGGGCCCGATATGCTGGGTTCTCATTGCCGAGATATTCCCCAACACCATCCGTGGCAAGGCCGTGGCCGTGGCCGTGGCTTTCCAGTGGGTGTTCAACTGGATTGTAAGCTCCACGTTTGTGCCGATGTTCAACATGAAGACGGCGGGCGACCCCGACTTCGGCCACTGGTTCACATACGGGCTGTATGGCACGATATGCGTGCTGGCCGCCATCTTCGTCTGGAGACTCGTGCCCGAGACCAAGGGAAAGACCCTTGAGGACATGAGCAGGCTGTGGAAGCGGGAAAAGTAGGCTGTTGCGGAAATCGGGAACGGAGGCGCGTGCCCTCCCGGCGATGCGAATGCCATGCGCGGTTGCCATGGCGTGTCGTCCGGGAGGGTATGCGCCTCCGCTTTGCGCATGGCTTCGGGCGCGTCAAATCGCGGCATCGCCGCCCTCGTCCGGTCAGATGGACGGGTCTTTGCCCTTGTCTGCGCACTGCGGCGGCAAGCCTACGCCCCATATCTGGTGCCATGCGCGGCCATTCGCCGCGTGTCACCGGCTCCACGGCCTCGCCATCGGGTGTCCTGGAGCCACGTCAGCCGGATGTCCGCCGGATTTCTTCGTCACGTTTGTGCCCTCTTATATATTTAGGTGACAAAAAATTTGTCGCCATGAAATGTTTTTGTAACTTTGCAGAAAGGAAAGTCGCTTTGCGGTGTGGGTGGACATCGTTCCATAATCATGCCCGGTGCTGTTCCCAATGTTAAATCCGTGTTTTACATAATAGGAAAGGAGGTTTGCCGGAAATAAACCAAGCGGGATGATGTGCGATTGAGAGAGGCGGCCACTATGGCCG
>CAZKMT010000038.1:0-21961 GCA_964554115.1 uncultured Prevotella sp. | reverse complement strand
ATAATTTCACTATAATAAACCTTAACGTCTCAATCACTTAATTATCAATACATTAAAAATAATAGCACAATCCCAACGAATCACAAAAATGCCGGAGGCCAGGCTTCTTCTTTCATGCGCATTGGCGTGACGCCATGCGCGGCAACTTGTAGGCAGGGCGATATGCAGCGGAGGCACTCTGAGTGCAAGCTTGTTCTTTTGCACACTGCAAATGGTTGTGCGCAATTTCTTATTCTCGCGTTTTAAAATAAATTAAAACATCTTTTCTTTGTTTGTTTTTGTTGGGAATATAGACTACCTTTGTGGGAAATAAAGCAAGCCTATGGCGACAAATGGCAAAGGATAATTGCGTCCGTGTCGCGCCGCTCACACAAGAATGGCGCAGCAGGGGAAAAGCAAGGTTGCAAATGAATATCGATACACATAGTTTATATGTTTGAAAATCTAAGCGAAAGACTGGAACGCTCGTTCAAGATACTGAAGGGCGAGGGTAAAATAACCGAAATCAATGTTGCGGAAACACTGAAGGATGTGCGCCGTGCGTTGCTCGATGCCGACGTAAACTACAAGGTGGCGAAAACGTTTACGGACACCGTTAAGCAGAAAGCCTTGGGTATGAACGTGCTTACGGCTGTGAAGCCGGGCCAGTTGATGGTCAAGGTGGTGCATGATGAACTGGCACAGCTGATGGGAGGCACTGCCGCTGAGCTGCACCTTGACGGCCATCCGGCCATAATATTGATGTCGGGCCTGCAAGGGTCTGGCAAGACCACCTTTAGCGGCAAGCTCGCCAACATGCTCAAAAAGAAGAACCGCAAGAATCCTCTGCTTGTGGCGTGCGACGTTTACCGCCCTGCCGCCATAGAACAGCTGTGCGTGGTGGGCCAGACAATCGGAGTGCCGGTATATTCGGAAACAGGAAACAAGAACGTTGTGGAGATAGCCCGCAATGCCATCCGTGAGGCAAAGGCCAAGAGCCACGACGTGGTAATAATAGACACAGCCGGACGACTGGCCGTCGACGAGGAGATGATGGACGAAATAGCCACGCTCAAGGAGGCCGTGTCTCCTGACGAGACGCTCTTCGTCGTGGACGCAATGACAGGGCAGGACGCCGTTAACACGGCAAAGGAATTCAACGACCGGCTCGACTTCGACGGCGTGGTGCTGACCAAGCTCGACGGCGACACCCGCGGCGGCGCGGCCCTTTCCATACGCACGGTGGTCACCAAGCCCATCAAGTTTGTGGGCACGGGCGAGAAGATGGAAGCCATCGACGTGTTCCATCCGGATCGCATGGCAGACCGAATACTCGGCATGGGCGACATCGTGAGCCTTGTGGAGCGGGCACAGGAACAGTTTGACGAGAAGCAGGCTCAGGAACTTGAGAAGAAAATCCGCAAGAACCAGTTCGACTTCAATGACTTCCGCGGGCAGATACAGCAGATAAAGAAGATGGGCAACCTCAAAGACCTGGCATCCATGATACCCGGTCTCGGCTCCAAGGTGAAAGACCTCGACATCGACGACAGCGTGCTCAAGAACATCGAAGCCATAATAGACAGCATGACACCCAAGGAGCGTTCAAACCCGAAGATAATCAACCAAAGCCGCCGTATGCGCATAGCCAAGGGAGCGGGCACCACCCTGCAAGAGGTCAACAGGCTCATGAAGCAGTTTGACCAGATGCGCACCATGATGCGGATGGTGACAGGGCAGTCGAGCAACAAGATGATGCAAATGGCCAACGCCATGCGGCAAATGAGGGGCAGGGCGAGATAGCTCCGGGCTCCGTCTCAACGATTAATGACAAACCGGCAGGCACCATGCCATGATAGCCTGCGCAAGACAATATAAATTTACATGCAGCTTATAGACGGAAAGGCCACGGCGGCCAAGATAAAAGAAGAAATAGCCGTAGAAGTGAAGCGGATAGTGGAAGCCGGAGGCAAGCGGCCGCACTTGGCCGCAGTGCTCGTGGGGCACGATGGAGGTTCGGAAACATACGTCAAGAACAAGGTGATAGCCTGTGAGGCGTGCGGTTTCAAGTCGTCACTGATACGCTTTGAAGACAATGTAGACGAAGAGACGCTACTTGCATGCGTGAAGAAGCTCAATGCGGATTCCGATGTCGATGGTTTCATAGTTCAGTTGCCGTTGCCCAAGCATATCGATGAGCAAAGGGTAATAGAAGCCATCGACTACCGCAAGGACGTAGACGGTTTCCATCCTATCAATGTCGGACGCATGGCAATCGGTCTGCCGTGCTTCATTTCGGCCACTCCTCTCGGCATCCTCACCCTGCTGCATCGCTATGGCATAGCGACAAGTGGCAAGAAGTGCGTAATTCTCGGCCGCAGCAACATTGTGGGCAAGCCAATGGCGCAACTGATGATGCAGAAGCAATATGGAGACGCCACCGTCACCGTATGCCACAGCCATTCGGCCACGCTCAAGGAAGAATGCCGCAAGGCCGACATCATAATAGCGGCGATAGGCCGGCCCAACTTCGTGACAGCCGATATGGTGAAAGATGGTGCTGTGGTCATAGACGTAGGGACGACGCGCGTGGCCGACCCATCGCGCAAGAGTGGCTTCCGCCTCAATGGCGACGTCAAGTTTGAAGAGGTGGCACCCAAATGTTCGTTCATAACCCCCGTGCCTGGCGGTGTTGGGCCAATGACCATCTGCTCGCTGATGAGGAACACGCTGGCCGCCGGGAAGAAAGAGTATTATGGCTGATGGCAGCGCGGGCATTACAGCCGAAGACTACTATCGCATGGGCAATGATTATCGGCGGCAGGGCAATTGGCAGATGGCCATCAACTGTTATGTGGAGGCCATGGCACTCAACCCTGACAGTCCGGCCGTGGAGGCCAAGGCTATGCTCGATGACATACTGAACTTCTACAACAGGGACGCTTACAACCCTTAGCCCGAAACTTCAACCAGTAAAGAAAGGAAATACTTTATGAGCAAAATCAAAGGCGCTGTGGTCATAAACACAGACAGATGCAAGGGCTGCTCGCTTTGTGTGGAGGCTTGCCCACAGGCTGTCATAGCGCTTGGAAAGAGAGTTAACGTCCATGGATACCCATACGTGGAGGTGGTCAACGGAGACACGTGCGTGGGATGTGCGTCTTGCGCCATAGTGTGTCCCGATGGTTGCATAACTGTCTATAGGAAAAAGATGGAGGCATAGAGCCATGGAAGAACAAGAAATAACATTGTTGAAAGGCAATGAGGCGATAGCCCATGCCGCGATACGTTGCGGGGTCGACGGATATTTTGGCTATCCAATCACTCCGCAGAGTGAGGTCATAGAGACGCTTGCGCTCGAAAAGCCATGGGAGACCACCGGAATGGTGGTGGTGCAGGCCGAGAGTGAGGTGGCTTCCATCAACATGGTATATGGCGCCGCCGCCGCAGGCAAGCGGGCCATGACCTCATCGTCGAGTCCAGGCGTGGCCCTGATGCAGGAAGGCATAGCCTACATGGCCGGCGCGGAGCTGCCGGGCGTCATTGTAAACGTGCAGCGCGGAGGCCCCGGGCTTGGCACCATACAACCGTCGCAGAGCGACTATTTCCAGGCCACGCGCGGCGGCGGAAACGGCGACTATTACATCATCGTGCTCGCGCCAAACTCCGTACAGGAGATGGCCGACTTCGTTGACCTCGCGTTTCAGTTAGCCTTCAAGTATCGAACGCCAGCAATGATACTGAGCGACGGGGTCATCGGGCAGATGATGGAGAAAGTGGTGTTGCCGCCATTCAAGCCCCGCCGCACCGAAGAACAAATCATTGCTGAATGCCCATGGGCGACTTTCGGGCGCATCGGAGGGCGCAAGCCCAACATCATAACGTCGCTCGAGCTGCAGCCGGAAATCATGGAGAAACGCAACATCCACCTGCAACGGAAATACGATGAGATAAGGAAAGCGGAAGTGCGTTTCGAGAAGCAGCAATGCGATGATGCCGACTACTTGATAGTGGCATTCGGAAGCGCGGCGCGCATAGCGCAGAAAGCCATCGAGATGGCGCGCGCCGAAGGCATAAAGGTGGGGCTGTTCCGCCCGATAACGCTATGGCCGTTCCCCTCGGAGCAGATCGTGGAGGCCGCTCGCGGCAAGCAGGGCGTGCTCGTGGCCGAAATAAACGCCGGCCAGATGGTGGAAGATGTGCGCCTTGCCATCAATGGCATGGTGCCGGTGGACTACTTCGGACGCCTTGGCGGCATAGTGCCCGAGCCCGATGAGATTGTGAACGCACTGAAGACTAAACTTATGTGAGGAGGCATTATGGCAGAAAATATAATATCACCGGAAAATCTTGTTTACAAGAAACCGAAACTGATGAACGATGTCCCGATGCATTATTGCCCCGGATGCAGCCATGGCGTGGTGCATAAACTTGTGGCAGAGGTAATCGAAGAGATGGGAATGGAGGAAAAGGCCATCGGCGTCAGCCCCGTGGGATGCGCCGTCTTCGCCTACAGGTATGTGGACATCGACTGGCAGGAAGCCGCGCATGGCCGTGCCCCGGCCGTGGCGACGGGCATCAAGAGGCTCTGGCCCGACAGGCTCGTCTTTACCTACCAGGGTGATGGCGACCTGGCATGTATCGGCACCTGCGAGACTATACACGCCTTGAACCGGGGAGAAAACATCACCATAATCTTCATAAACAACGCCATATATGGCATGACCGGCGGTCAGATGGCACCCACGACGCTCATCGGGCAGAAGACAAGCACATGCCCATACGGGCGCGAACCGGACCTGCACGGCTATCCGCTGAAGATTACGGAGATTGCGGCGCAGCTTGAAGGCACGTGCTACGTGACACGCCAGAGCGTCGACACCGTGGCCGCCATACGCAAGGCCAAGAAAGCCATCCGCAAGGCGTTCCAGGCCTCGATGGACGGCAAGGGCAGCAGTCTCGTAGAGATAGTGTCAACGTGCAACAGCGGCTGGAAGCTCACTCCCGCCCAAGCCAACAAGTGGATGCAGGACAACATGCTCCCATACTACGTGAAAGGCGACTTGAAAGATACCGTCAAATGACGCGCATGGCGTCTCCTTACTTACTTTCCTTAAGAGTTGCAATATGAAGAAAGAGATTATAATATCCGGATTTGGAGGCCAGGGCGTGCTCTCGATGGGCAAGATACTCGCTTATTCTGGCTTGATGGAGGGCAAGGAGGTGACATGGATGCCGGCTTACGGCCCCGAGCAACGGGGCGGCACGGCCAATGTCACCGTCATCGTGAGCGACGACAAGATTTCGTCGCCCATATTGAGTTCTTATGACGTGGCCATAGTGCTCAACCAGCCGTCGCTCGAGAAGTTTGAACCCAAGATGAAAGCGGGCGGAGTGCTTATCTACGATGGCTACGGAATCATAAACCCGCCTACGCGGAGCGACATAACGGTGTATCGCATCGATGCCATGGACAAGGCTGCCGAGATGAAGAACTCCAAGATTTTCAACATGATAGTGCTTGGGGGCTTCCTCAAGGTATGCCCCATTGTGAGCAATGCGGGCATAGAGAAAGCCCTCATGAAGACGCTGCCCAAGCGGCATCATGGCTTGATACCGCTCAACATGCAGGCCCTTGAGGCCGGAATGCAAATCATAGAGATGCAGTAAAGCTACATGAGTGGGCATCAAAGGCAGGCTTTGGTGCCCACTTTGTTTTTTTACGGTTGCCAAACTCACGCGCCACAATTCTTTTGATTTCGTTCTCCGGAAACCTCTTCAAAAGCCGAGCCCGGCAGTGATTTCAGAATCAAAGATTACTGACAACAGCCTATTACCTTTTACGAGACTTCCCGTTTGCGTGGTTTTGCAGAAGTCTCTTAGCGTCAAACCTTTTAATTCATTGAGCCAACACACAAAAAAGCAAGAACGGTTTGCAGGTGTCTCATGCCGTGGACAAGACTGTAAGTCCGCTTTTCCGGCAACGCCCATCCGCACATCGCGATTAACTTTTATTGTGTTAAAGGCCGTCATAAGCGTGCCGTCACATAACCGGTTGGCAGTCTGTGTTTTATAAAAAGCGCCGTTTAGGCTTGCAAAACAGCGCGTTTTACGAGCCAAAACGGCCTGTTTCGCACTCTGAAATGGTGCGTTTCGCAAGACGGAACGGCATGAAGCGAAAATCGGGTCGCAGCCGGCTGCCATTAGTTGCATATTTGCATGTATGGGCAATATGGATATTCTACAGTGGATATTCTATCCCGTTTTCTTTGGTTATCCTGAGAATTTCTTTAACTTTGCGATGACTAAAAGCTACAGAGAGACAGACTTATGACAAAGATAATACTGACAGCCGTCATGGCTGTGGCGTGGCTATCGCGTGCCGCAGCACAACCATATTGCGACGTCCGTACATTCACTATCCGCGATGGATTGGCCGCCAACACCATATCCAGTCTGACGCAATCGCCTGACGGGCTGATGTGGTTTTCCACATGGAACGGCCTGTGCTATTACGATGGCTACCGCTTCACCTCTTTCCGCAATTCTGCCGACATGGGCAGAGTACTGTCCACCAACAGGGTGGCGACAATAAAGTCGAGCCCGACAGGCAACATCTGGTGCGTAACGTCAGACCACCACATTTACATGTTCGACACAAAAGATTGCCACTTCGCAGACGTGAGCAAAATGATATTCAAGCAATACGGCCACAACGTGCCCGTGCGCAACATATACCCGCTGGCCAACGGCCACACATGGATAACGAGCAACGACGGCAGTGCCAACTACCGCATAACCGACAGCACGGTGCTCAGCGGCGAGGGCATCGAACAGTATTGCGTGGAAAGGGGAAACCTGCCCGGCAACGTAGTGAAGAAAGCAGAACTCGACAGCCGCGGCCGTGAGTGGGTGTTCGATGCCGAAGGCGTAACCCTGCAAAACACGGGCTACAGCTGCCGTATACCGCTCGAATACATGGCCGCAATTGGAGACCGCCTCCTCTTCGCCTCGACGACCGGCAGGCTGTATGCTTTCGACGAGAAAGAGCAATCCATGACACCCATGCACATGCCTGAGGGCGTGACTGCTGTAAACGGCACGGCACTCATGGGCGACAGCACGCTGCTGCTGGCCACCAACAGGGGCATAGTGGCCATCAGCGGCGGAAGAGACGGGAACGCCGAAGTGATATCCGTACAGACACCGGCGCAACCTTCGGCAGAGGCAACATCGCTGTTCGTTGACAGCAAGCGGCGCATCTGGGCTTTCACGGGCTCCAACGGCATTGTGATGCTGCCCGGCAAGGGGGGGCAGCCACGCCGGATGACAGCCGAAGCCGCCAATCCGCTGCAGCGCACGCAAGCAACCAAGCCCCTGATTCACGAAGACGGCCACGGAACGATATGGATGGTGCCCACCGGCGGCACTTTCAGCTACTACGATGAAGAGAGCGAAACGCTCGTGCCTTACACGCTGGAAGCAGACAAGCACTTCGACATCCACCTGCCCGACATAGACAAGTTCATGTTCGACAGCGACGGCAACCTATGGTTCACGGGCACGCGCGACATCACCATGGTAAACTTCCGCTACCATAACTTCAAGTTCACTCCGGTGCAGCCGGGGCAGGATGTGCGCTCGCTGCTCACAGACAGCCAAGGCCGCACATGGGCCGGAACTTCAAACGGGCAGCTGGCCGTGTTCGACAGCACCCACAGACTGATGGGATATGCCGACAGCAATGGCCGCCTGCACCCCACTGCCACCGGCTTCTCAAGCCGCATCTATGCCCTGCATGAAGACAGCAAAGGGCGCATCTGGGTGGGCACGAAAGGCAACGGCATATATGTCATAACCGGAGAGGGTAACGTGGAACACTTCACGGCCAACGCCACAGGCGGCCACTCACTAAACACCAACGACATCTACGACATCGTGAGCGACCGCCACGGCCGCCTATGGATAGCGGGCTATGAGGGCGGACTGAACCTTGTGGACGAGAGCTCGGGCGGCATACGGTTCATAAACCACGGCAACGGCATGGTGGGATACCCCATAAAAGACTTCGGCCGCATAAGGCGCATAACGCAAACAGACGACGGCGTAATGATATTGTCTACGACAAACGGGCTTGTCACTTTCGATGGCAACTTCAAGAGCGCGGCCGACATCCGCTTCTACACCACGCAGCCCGAAGAGGGCGACACCACTTCACTAATGACTGCCGACGTGTTGCAGACATTGGTGATGCGCTCCGGGAGAGTGCTCGTGGTGACCTTGGGAGGCGGCATACAACAAGTGACATCCGCCAAGCTGCTGCAAGACGGGCTGAAATTCTGCGAGCTGCCCAACATCAAGCCCGATGAGGGCATGGTGCAGTCGATAGCCGAGGACAACAACGGCTATCTGTGGATAATGCGCGAGAACAACATCGACCGCTACGACACGGACAACGGCGAACTGCAACAATACGGACCCGGCAACATCGGCGGCATGGAGCTGTCGGAAGCCAAGCCATCGCACGACGCCGTGTCTGACATCATTACCGTAGCTGCGCGCGGCGGCATCGTGAGCTTCAACACCGGCGAGCTGAAACAAAGCGACTACAAGCCAAACATCGTGTTCACGAAAGTGCATTATCACAATGACAACAAGACCGTGCACATACTGAACAAAGATGAACTCGACGTGACAACGGACAGGCGCAACCTGACAATCTACTTCTCAGCGATAGAATATTCTTACAAAGACCTTGTGCGCTACGCCTACAAAATAGAGGGCATCGATGACAACTGGATATACACGGGCACGATGAACAGCGCATCGTTCAACAGGCTGCCGCACGGCCGCCACCGGCTGCTGGTAAGGAGCACCAACAGCGATGGCGTATGGACAGACAACACCACCGCACTGAACATTTACGCCCATCCCGTTTTCTGGGAGACGGGATGGGCATGGCTGCTATGGTTCGTGCTGGCCTGCGGCATCATCTACGTGAGCACCTACATTTACAGACTACATGCCAAGTCTGTGCTCGAACGCGACCTCAATGACATGAAGACGAGGTTTTTCACCGAGATAGCCCACAAGCTGCGCACACCGCTGACACTAATCGGAGGCCCCGTGGCCGAGGCGCTGCGCGACAGCGGCATGGGCGACTCCGCGCGCCGCCACTTGGAAATGGTGCAACGCAACGCTTCCAGGATGCTGGAACTGGTGAACAAGATGCTGAAGTACAATCCGGATTACCAAACATACATCAGCGACAACAATGCGGCAACGCAAATGGAAAGTGGCGTTGCCGACGGCGAAACGACATTCGGCTATGACCATCATGCGCAAACGGACACAAAGCTGCTCGTTGTGGAAGACAACGAGGACCTGAGAGCCTTTCTCGTGAGCATATTGGGCAACGACTACACCATACTGCAGGCCGAAAACGGACAACGCGGACTGGAAATAGCGGAAAAGCAGATGCCGGACTTCATAATCACAGACGTGATGATGCCCGTGATGGACGGCCTGACAATGATACACAACATCAAGAAGAACAAGGACATTTGCCACATTCCAATAATAGTGCTGTCGGCAAAGGCTTCACTCAATGACCGCCTGCAAGGCCTCAAAGAGGGCATCGACGACTACATAACGAAGCCGTTCAGCGCCACTTACCTGAAAATGCGTGTACACAACATCATCAGTCAGCGCCAGATATTGCAGCAAACCTACGCGGAACAGCTCGTGCCCGACAAAAAGGACGAATACAAACTGAGCACGCCGCAGATTGAGGATGCCGACAGCGAGATGATGAAAAAGCTGATGGAATATCTGGAAAATAACATCGGCGACCCCGACCTAAAGATAAACGACATAGCCGAAGCCATGAACATGAGCCGCTCGGTGTTCTACAGCAAGATAAAGTCAATCGTGGGATTGCCACCTGTCGACTTCCTGCGGCACATCAGAATCTCACGCGCCGAGGAGCTGGTGGCCAAGAGCAACATGTCGTTTTCAGAGATTGCTTACAGCATCGGCTTCTCCGACCCCAAATATTTCGGGCGTTGCTTCAAGAAAGAAACCGGCATGTCGCCATCCGAATACAGGAACAAGGTACGGTATGAACAGAAGTAAAGCAACACCGGCCTTGCACTAAGACAAAAAGAAAAAGGGCGCGGACACCGCCCCCAATCCGCCACGCACAGGCTTCAGCCGTCAATGGCAATGCAGCATCCGCGCCCCAAGAGCCTGCCGCCACGCTTCCGGTGGCCGGCTTTCGCGGCTCACTCGCCCTCCGGCTGCAGCCGTTCGGGCTTGACGACAGTCTTACGCGCCGTGGTCTTCTTGGTGTCCACGGCTTTTTCGAGCTTGAGTTTCAGTTTGCTCTCCGCGGCCTGGAGCTTCTCGAGCTTGGTTTTCAGGCGCGTTATCTCCTTGTCTTTCATCTCAATCTCGTCGCCCTGGTTCTTAATCGTAGTGAGCAAGCCGTTCAGCTCTTCATTGTCCATCTCCTCTGGATAGAGGCTGTTCACGCGACTGATGAAGTCGCCCAGAATGTTCATGTAATTGGTAAACGCATCAAACGGACTGCTATATATGCCTCGGTCGAGTCCCACGGAAGTGGGCTTGGTGGTCATGAAGCGAAAGTTGTTGCTGGCTTGCAGATAATCCCAGTCCTGACAGATGCGCGGGTCGTTCGCTATGCGAACCCTGTCGGCCACGCTGTACAGCTTGGTGAAAGCATCGCGCTGCATGGCGTTGCCCAGCCAACAACTCACATCGCGCTCCTCGTCGACCCACGACAGCGTGTCGGGCACATCGAGATTGCCGACGCTCTTCACCGACGCGCAAATCTCTGACGGCGTGGAGAACGTTATATCCTTGGCGCGGGCACACGCCGGCAAAGCCTTTATGAACTCAAGGATGTTGGACGATAGCGGCTGCGCAATGCCCAAGGCCGAGAGTTCCATGAATATGTTTATGATGCGCTCTTCTTCCGGGAAAGCGGCGATACGGTTTATATATGTGTCGGCAAAGAGTGGGTAACGCTCCCACTCGCTGTTGTTGAAGCGCAGCGAGATGTCGTCGCTCAGCTCCACGTCACGCAGCAACAGCTTAAGGTTCGGGGCGATGTTGCAGTTATATACATAGTGAGGCGACTTCCATCCCAGCACGTGCTTGGCGCCCTCCGTAAGCATCCCCTTGAAGCCCATGGCCGCCACCTGACCGCCAATGTCGTCGCTATATATGAGCGACGAGTTGCGGAGAATGGTAGGTTTCTTGCCGAAATACTCCTCAATCTTTACACACTGCTTGCGCACGTCATTGGCGAACGTCTCCTCGTTTGCCAATGACGACAGCCCATGTGAATATGGCTCGGCAATGAACTCCACACAGCCTGTCCCGTTGAGTTCCTGCAATTTCTCGAGCACTTGCGGCGCGTGCATCTCAAGTTGCTCCATGCCCACGCCCGAGAGAGAGAAGGCCACCTTGAAATAATTGCCGTTGCCATTAATCATGTCGAGCAAAGTGTTGAGTGCAGGCATGTACGAACGGTTGGCTATATCGTTGATGCTGCGCTCATTCTCATACTCGTCATAATAGTAATGGTCTACGCCGATGTCGAAGAAACGATACCTTTTAAGGTGGATTATCTGATGTATCTCAAAATAAAGACATATTGTTTTCATAACTTTATGGTTTGTTTGTGGCGGGTTGGAGGCCACGCCTTGTGAATTGTCTGATGTTATTTATAAACATTGAAGCCGGCCGCTGTCACTTGCGCCAGCCCAACGTCCGCTCATAGAGTTCCTTTATCCACGCTCCCACCTTGCCCCATGTGATTTGGTCTACCTCTCTCTTGCCTTCTTCCTGCAGGTAGCGGAACAGGGTTTCGTTAGAGCAGATGGAATAAATGGAATCGGCCATGGCGTGAACGTCCCAATAGTCAACCTTTATACAGTTGGTAAGAATCTCCGCACACCCACTCTGTCGTGATATGACAGACGGCGTGCCACACTGCATGGCTTCAAGCGGCGATATTCCGAAAGGTTCGCTCACCGACGGCATCACATATACGTCAGAGTCTTTCAGGCATTCATACACTTCCTTGCCGCGCATGAACCCGGGGAAATGGAACCTGTCCGATATGCCACGCTCTGCGGCGAGATAAATCATCGAGTCCATCATGTCGCCCGAACCGGCCATGCAGAAACGCACGTTGTGGGTGCGGTGCAGCACCATGTTGGCCGCTTCCACGAAATATTCCGGGCCTTTCTGCATCGTGATGCGGCCAAGGAAAGTGACTATCTTGTCGCGGCCAGAATGGTCGGGACGCGGTATCTCTGCATATTCAGCCTTGAGCGGGTAGACGGCATTGTGCACAGTAAAGCATTTCCGCGGGTCTTGGTGATATTGGTTAATCACGGTCTGCCGCGTCAGTTCGCTCACACACATTATGCAGTCGGCCCAATCCATGCCGTTTTTCTCGATGGAATAGACCGTTGGATTCACCTTTCCGCGGCTGCGGTCGAAGTCAGTGGCATGGACATGTATGCACAGTGGCTTGCCGCTTACCTGCTTGGCGTGTATGCCGGCCGGGTAAGTAAGCCAGTCATGGGCGTGGATAATGTCGAACTCCTCTTCCCGGGCCACCACCCCTGCAATGATGGAATAATTGTTGATTTCCTCATGGAGGTTGCCCGGATAGCCTCCCGCAAACTCCATGCAGCCCAGGTCATTGACGTTCATATAATTGAAGTCAGCATAGATATGGTCGCGCAACCTATAATAAAGCTCCGGCTGCATTATGTTTCCAACACGGCTTCTCACGTAGTCATAGCTCACGTCGCGCCACGCTATGGGCACAGCGTTCATCGCTATTATGCGCGCTGCGTGTTGCGACTCGTCGCCGAAAGGATGCGGCAAGCACAAGGCTATCTCCACATCGCCCTGCGCATGCAGCCCCTCAGAAATTCCGAAGTTAGCCGTGGCCAGCCCTCCATACACATGGGGCGGATACTCCCATCCAAACATCAATACTTTCATAGTCTATGTCCTCCCCGTCATTTCTTGTATGTGTAATTCTCAAGTAACTTCAAAGTGCGCAATATTTCGGCAACATTCATGGCAAACGACATTGCCCCACGGCCGTGGAAAGGCGGGTTTCCGTCGAAAAGCTCTGAGATAGTGCCCAAAGTGTGGTAGTTCATCTCGTCCTCGTAACCCACCATCTGGCGCTCAATGAAACTGAGGCGCGTGCGCTTGTAGAGCCTGAGGCACGCCTCCATGTAGAAGCCGCCGAGCCACGGCCATGCCGTACCTTGGTGGTAAGCATAATCGCGTTGTGCCTGCGGCCCGACATACATAGGGTTGTAACCGCCGCTCTTCGGCGACAGCGTGCGCAGCCCCTTGGACGTAAGCAGCTCGCGGGTACACATGTCGAGCACGTTCTTCTTTTGGTCTTGCGACAATGGCGAATAGTCAAGCGCCACGGCAAAAATCATGTTTGGCCTTACGCTCCAGTCCATATTTGAGCCATCCACATAGTCAAACAAGTAACCATATTCATTTAGGAACGTTTCCACGAACGACTTCTGGCACAACTCCGCACGCTCTTCCATATCGGCCGCCGCTTCCGTGCAGCCGTTTTCAGCCGCCATCTTGGCGCAGAAACGCAGGGCGTTATACCACAAAGCGTTGAACTCCACAATATATCCGCTACGCGGAATCACCGGATGCCCGTTGGCCATGGAGTTCATCCACGTCACAGGCTTGTCGCGGCCATCGCTATACAGCAGTCCGTTGTCGTCGAGCCTAAGGTTTGGATGCTTGTTTGCCGCGACATATTCCATTATCGCTTTAAGCAGGCTTCCATACATCTGGAAACACTTTTCATCGCCCGCGTGCTTGGCATACTGCTGCACACACCACACAGTCCACAACAAGACATCCGGCTGTTCTATCTCACAGATGCTCACGGTAAGCGGTTTGCCTCCCATGAACTCGCGCAGACCACGCTCCGCAGTCTTCATCACCATCTCGAAATAGTCTTGCTCATCGATGGCAAGCGTAAGGCCGGGCAAGGCTATGAACGTATCGCGCGCACGGCATTTAAACCACGGATATCCCGCAAGTATGTATCGGTTAGTGCTTCCGTTCTCGCGCTTGTGGAACTGGTGGGCAGCGTTCACGAGGCAATGGAAGAAATTGTCGCGCGGCGTGCGCTCGGCAACCTCTTTGGTAAACAACGCCTTCAGCCCGTTCGTGCGTATTGGCGACGTGGATCCCGAGAACACTATGCACTCCCCTTTCTGTATTTCCATCTCGAAATATCCCGGCACATAGAGGTCATCGGTGGAAGCGTAGCCGCGCTCCTGCTCCTTCGGATATTCCACGCCCCTGTACCAGTCGGGCTGAAATATAAACTCACCCTTCTTGCTGAACTGCATGTAAAGGTCAGGATAGCCGGCATACATGCAAGTGCGGATTCCGTTATCCACCTCGTGATACTCCCGGCTGGCCACGGAGTTTTCGTGGGTAAACTGCCGCACACTGCGGAAAGCCAAGAAAGGCCTCAGGCGCAGTTTCGTCTCGGAGTGAGCCTCAAGCAACGTGTAACGTATCAAAATGCGCTCCTCGTAGTGCTGGAACACCACCTCTTTTTTAAGCAGCACGCCGCCGACGCGGTATATGGTAGTCGGAACCTTGTCGCAATAGAACTCCCTGATATACTTGTGGCCCGTGGGACTGTAGCTGTTGCCCCGATATTTGTGGAGACCGAGGTTGAACGCGACCCCGTGTTGCACCACAGTGGCATCAAGCGATGACAGCAGCACATGGTTATCTTCATCAAGGGCAGGCACGGGCACAACCAACAGTCCATGATATTTCCGCGTATTGCAGTCCACTATCGTGGAGCATGAATACGCACCCGAACGATTCGTCCTAAGCAATTCACGACGGAGCGACGCCTCCAAATTTGTCATTGCAGCTTTTTCAAATCGCAAATAAGTCATAGTCCATGTTTTAAGGTTTTAATTATTGATAGGTACATACTCCATGCCGCCATAGCGACAGCATCTATTAAGTACAGTCAAAGTTAGCCATTTTCATTGTCACGGCAAAAAAAAAACAGACTTTTTTGATAAAAAGAATCCTTTTTGCCGCAGAAGAGCCAATTCACGGCGGAACGAAACAGCTATTGAAACAAAATGTTGTAACTTTGCAGCCACAATTTTCACGACAGACGGGAAATGATTGCAAACACGGACTTAGACAAGAAGAAAACAGCCGAATCGATTCCGGCGTTGTGGGAACCGCTCACGGCGAAGCAGCGCAAATATCTCGTTGACAACATCAGAATACATGTCTTTGACAAACACGAGGTCATATACAAGGAAAAAGAAACGCCGTCATACGTGATGTGCCTGCTCAAAGGCAAGATAAAAGTGAGCATGAACGGCGTGGGAGGGCGCACGCAGATAATAAGGGTCATCGAGCAAATGGGAATCTTCGGCTACCGGGCTGCATTCATAAACGAGAACTACCAGACCACGGCCATTGCCTTCGAGCCATCCACGGTGTGCATGATTCCGACGAAAGTTATGCTCACACTCATCGAGCACAACAACGAACTGGCCGTGTTCTTCATCCGTCAACTGTCAAAGATGCTCGGCGAGGCCGATGCCCTGACCGTGAACCTCACCCAGAAACATGTGCGCGGGAGGCTTGCCGAATCGCTCATCATGCTCAAAAACAAATATGGCTATGAAGACGATGGCTCCACCCTGAGCATATACCTAAGCCGCGAGGAATTGGCCAACATGTCGAACATGACCACGAGCAACGCCATCCGAACCCTTTCGGCACTCGCTTCCGAGGGCATTTTGATTACGGACGGACGGAGGATAAAGATAACAGACGAGCGCCGCTTGCTGAAAATATCCGAGTCCGGAGGCTGAATCACGGCACTGAGCCGCCGTTACGCCACGCGATGCGCGACACCCGTCACTCCGGAATGATAAAATTGATGGCTTCGTGCTCCACGCCCACTCTATAAGAACCGATTGGGGTGCTCATCATCCTCCCGTCAATGCTCACCTTCGCATGCTTGGCGCCAACCACGCATACCTCTCGGGTGCGGTACGGATGCACGCTCCTGTGATTAAGGAAGCGGCCCGTAAGCAACAGCCAGATGCCACCCAACAGCTGCGCAACCTTTGGATGGTAGACCACAGACACATCAAGTTGCCCGTTGTAAGGCACAGCGCTTGGGGTCTGCCCATACCCACAGGCATTGCCTATGCACACCGTCATCACCTTGCGCCTCACCACGTCGGAATTTATCTTTATGTACATGGCATACTCAAGCCTGTGAAACAGCATCAGCACAGACGACACCACGAACGACAGCGTACGCGACCATAAAAGCTTGCGGGTCTGCTTGCGGAGGTTCATCATGTCGGCTATCAACCCTATGTTCACGCAATTCAGGAAATAGCGTTGGCGCTTTCCGCCTCTCTTGTCAACATACCTGATGCACCCCACGTCCACTTTCCTCACCCGCCGCCTCACCAGCCAGTCGACGGTCTGCTCCACGTAGCCCTCCTTGAAGCCCCAGAAACGGGCGAAATCATTCAGCAGGCCATTGGGAATGACACCGAGCACGATGCCGTCACGGACTGATTTCGGAAATTCCATGAGACAGTTTGCCGCATCGCCAAGAGCCGAGTCGCCCCCCACCATTATAATGGTCTTGTAGCCATTGTTCACGAGCATCCTCGTCAGGCGTTCCGCGCCGGCCGTGCTCTCGCTCTGCACAAAGTCATATTCCACTCCGCGCCCGTCGAGTGCGCACTGTATCTTTTTCCATTGCGCCACGCCCCTGCCCCGTCCTCCTTTCGGGCAATAAATCACTCCCCAGCGGTTTGCGCTCACATTGTTGTCCATCGTTATTTTCTTCCTGTCTGTTTTCCACCTTGCCACGCGGCGTGCCACTCCATGATTGCCGCCACCTTGTCGGCTGTGGGCATAAGCGCGTCTATCCACTTGATGTCCACGCCACGCCTTTCCATGCCACGAAACCACGTCATTTGCCGTTTGGCAAACTGGTGTATGGCTGTCTCAAGCTTGCCGAACATATCATCGTAAGTTGTCATTCCCACAACATATTCGGTCACATATTTATATTCCAGCCCATAATACATGAGGTCAGCGGCTGCTATCCCCGAGCCGAGCAACCCCCTTATCTCGTCGACCATCCCGCCATCCAGACGCTCCCGCAGGCGCGACGTAATTCTCCGGCGACGTTCCTCGCGGCTTATGCCGATGCCCACCACGAGAGAGTCGAAAGACGGCACGTCTGCCCCTGCCGTGGGATTCTCGCCATTGAATGTCTCAATCTCTATTGCCCTCACCGCACGCTTGGCCGTGTCAACGTCGGTGGTGTTGTGCATGGCGGAGCCGTTCTTGCGCTTCAGCCCGTCGAGTATGTCCACAAGCTCGGCCAGAGTCTTGCCTTCCAGCCTTGCCCGCAGCTCCTTGTTCTCCGGCACCGGGGCAAGCCTGTAGCCCCTGAGCACGGCCTCAACATACAACCCCGAACCGCCGCAGAGCACAGGCACGGCTCCCCGCGACGTTATGTCATGATAGGCTTTCACGAAATCATGCTGATATTGGAACACGTTGTAATGCGTCCCCGGCTCGGCAATGTCTATCAAATGATATGGCACCTTGCGGCCATTGACCACGTAGTCGGCCAAGTCCTTTCCCGTGCCGATGTCCATCCGGCGATACACCTGGCGCGAGTCCGCGCTGATTACCTCACCGCCAATCCTCTCCGCCAAGGCGGCTGCGAGAGCCGTCTTGCCGCTTGCCGTGGGGCCTATTATGGTTATCATCGTTGCCATGCGTGTCAGACAGTCAAGTAACGCGGCAGTCCGCCTGTGCCTTTCAAGCCTCTGCCGCTTATAATATGTCAAGCGTTTCTTTTGAATCTTCATCCCCCACTGCCTTTGCCGTGCCAATCGGCTCATGCAAGGCACGGCGACATGCGCAATCCACATCGCCGGTCGTCACGGTGGGTGAGACAAGCCGAAGCGACACCAGTTTCCCGGTTACGGCCACTACGTGCGGAACATGGCAGAAGCCCGCCATCTCCGGGCCGAGGACCTGCCCACCGGCGCCTGCGCAAAATTCAACCGACTTGTACATCCGTAACATAATTTCGCACAAAGTTACGAAAAAAAGGCCACCCGACAGTTGCCGGGCGGCCTTTTTTTCCATATAAGCGGTTAAACGGCTTATCCGTTTACTTTCTTCATGTGGGCGATAAGCTCAAGCACCTTGTTGGAGTAGCCTATCTCATTGTCATACCACGACACAACCTTCACGAAAGTATCGGTGAGGTAAACACCGGCGTTGGCGTCGAAGATTGAGGTGAGCGTGCAGCCAAGGAAATCGGAAGAAACCACAGCGTCCTCCGTGTAGCCAAGCACACCTTTGAGTTCACCCTCCGAAGCCTCTTTCATGGCAGCGCAGATAGCCTCCTTGCTGGCGGGATTGGCGAGGTTTACGGTAAGGTCAACAACCGAAACATCGAGAGTGGGCACGCGCATCGAGATGCCGGTCAGCTTGCCGTTAAGCTCGGGAATAACCTTGCCCACGGCCTTGGCAGCGCCGGTAGACGACGGGATGATGTTGCCGGAAGCCGCACGGCCGCCACGCCAGTCTTTCAGCGACGGGCCGTCAACGGTCTTCTGCGTGGCTGTCGTAGAGTGTACGGTGGTCATCAAGCCGTTCACGATTCCGAACTTATCATTCAGCACCTTGGCGATGGGAGCCAAGCAGTTGGTCGTGCAAGAAGCGTTGGAAACAAACTGTGTGCCCTTCTCATACTTGTCGAAGTTGACACCGCATACGAACATGGGGGTGTCATCCTTTGAAGGAGCCGACATAACAACATATTTGGCACCGGCCTCGATGTGAGCCTGAGCTTTCTCCTTGGTAAGGAACAAGCCTGTCGACTCAACGACATATTCGGCCTCCACTTCATTCCACTTCAAGTCTGCCGGATTGCGCTCTGCGGTCACGCGAATCTTCTTGCCATTGACAATGAGCTGGCTGTTCTCAACGTCAGCTTCAATCGTGCCTTGGAAAGAACCGTGCATGGTGTCATACTTCAGCATGTAAGCCAAGTAGTCTACCGGGCACAGGTCATTGATACCTACAACCTCAATGTCATCGCGAGTCTGAGCTGCGCGGAAAACGAAGCGGCCTATGCGGCCAAATCCGTTAATACCAATTTTTGTCATTTTGCTTTTATATTTTAAAAAGGTTTATACTATCCCGTAATCGTTCTTCACATCCCAAACGATGTGTCCGGAAAGCGGCTCCTGACAATCCGAAAAGCATGTCTCTCTGCCCTTGCCATCTCCTTTCCGGCTCTTTTTTCGGGCACAAAGTTACTAATTATTTTCCATACACGCAGTAGACCCGCGTATTAAATAATATAAAATATGTATATCCACCACTCTTCCCGAAAGGATTTTCGGATGCCGCAAAAACGTCCGTTTGTCGCCATTAAGAGCATGGTGTGGCGGCTGTCGCGCGGCAAATGGCGGTAAAGAATGTTTACAAACAAGAGACGCGCATGGCAACGGTCGTCGGTTCGCCTTGCAAAATGGCTCGTTTCAGACTGCGAAACGGCCTGTTTCGCCCTCTCAGACAGGCCGTCTCATGACCTAAAACGACACATTTCGCAAACCACCTGAAAATCGGATACTTGCAATGCGTTTCGGAACAAGGCGGCAAAGCGACGCGCACCGCGAAATATCTTTACAAAATCAGCCCGCAACAAGAGCCGCCATATTTTAAAGACAAGTTAAAGAAATATGAATGTGCGCACTTGTCATTGAGTACATCCGCAAAGAATACGCAATTTTCGGGAAAGAACGCCCGCTTTCTTGAATAATGTGAGTCCGGCACAAGCCATCCATCAAGACACATCTGCAAGCCACAATGGTTTCTTATGCCGAAGTCACATTAAAAAAATAGGCGTTAAGCCTTGCCCTTGCCGCTGTGTTTCACCACCTGTATGCTCACTTCATACAGCAAGTAAATCGGGAGCGCAACCAGCACGAGGCTCAGTATGTCTTGCCCGGGCGTTATCATCGCCGCCACCGTAAGTATGGCGAGAAAGGCGTGCTTGCGATACTTTGAAAGCACGGCCGCATTGACTATGCCCATTTTGCCGAACACGAAAGAGACGACCGGCAGCTGGAACACCACGCCCATCATCAGAGTGAGCGTCGTGAACGTAGATACGTAACTGTCTATCGTTATCGTGCTCTCCACCTTGTCGGACACGCTGTATGTGCCGAGAAACCTGAACGATATGGGGAAGAGCAGGTAGTAGCTCACCAGCACACCGACAAGGAAAAGGAAGTAGATGGCGACTATGGCCTTTACGGAATACTTACGCTCGTTGCCAATCAAGGCCGGCGACACGAACATGAACAGTTCATACAATATGTAGGGCGAGGCGAGGAGCAGACCGATATAGACAGATGTGGTCAAGTGGGTCATAAACTGGCTTGAAAGACCTGTCGCTATCAGCTTTACGTGGAACTTGTCGAAATGGAAATCCGTTGCGCCCACGGCATGTGCCATGCGTTCCATCAGCGAATACGTAGCGAAGTCCCACTCGCTTGGGGCGAGCAGCACGCGCCATGTGATGTCTTTTAGGCAAAAGACGGCCACGGCTGCCACGCAGCTCACCCCAAGCACGCGGAACAGCATCCTGCGCAACGCTTCCAGATGGCCGCCAAAGGTCATCAAGCCGTCATTGCCGCCCGCTTTCCGCATCTCCCGCCTTGCTGTCTTTCCGGTCCTCACCCGCTGCGGCATCTTCCTTTGCTTCGTTGCCGCCGGCCTGCTGTCCGTCGCCGTCTGCCGCGCTTATGGAGTTCTCCACGTCGTTCACGCCTTTCTTGAACTCCCTCACTCCCTGGCCCAAGCCGCGCATCATCTCGGGCAGTTTCTTGCCTCCGAACAGCAGGAGGGCTATTCCGCCAATCAGCAAAAGCTCGGTCGTGCCGATGAACAACAACATATTTGCAATCATGGCCTTACCAAATAAATTTCACAAGTGTCGAAGTTTATTTCCCAGTTGCCGCCCTCAACGCTCTCCCACCGGTACTTGTCGCTCATCCTGTCCCACCACGACTGGAACTTTGTGCCTGTCGCGCCAAGGTCGGTCACCAACTTTTCATACAGTTCACTGTTGTCTGCGGTCACTATCTTGGCCAGCTCGTTCAGGCCGTTGCGGCGCTCGAACAGTGCCTGAATCTCGTCACGCTCCTCGGGCGTGACCATGCCTACGGTTTTCTTTACCATTCTTTTCTTACTTCAAAGGGTTCAGTATAATCTATTTCTGCTATCTCTTTTCCTTCCATGAACGCTCCATGCTTCCTTATTCCGGCAAGGAGGCTGCGCGAGGCGTTGCGCTCCAGATGCGCCACGACGCACTGCTCGTGCGACGGGGTGTTCACTTCGAGCGTCGTCTTGCGGTTCAGCCACACGCAGCGGCGGCACTGGTAGGCGTCGCAATGGCGGCAGAGCGGCGCATGGTCGAGCCTGTAGAGCTGGGCGTTCTTTATGTCGAGGCCATCGCCGAGACTGCCTATGGCGTAGCCGCCGTCGCACAGATAGAACGCCGGGCAGACGTAGAACCGCCCGTCGGGGGCAAGCGTTATGCTGGTCTCCCCCGCCCCGCAGTTGTTCATTTTGTCGAGCATAATGCGGTCGGTCAGGATGTTCAGCTGCGGCGACTTGCCCTCGGCGTACATCCGCTCCACGTCCTCGGCCAACGTCCGCAAGGCTTCTCCGTACTTGGCAAAGTCGTCATCGGTGAATGTCTCGACATCCGTCAGCACCACATTCAGGCGCAAGGCGTTTCCCAGCAGCCTCACGATGGCATCGT
>CAZKMT010000037.1:0-21998 GCA_964554115.1 uncultured Prevotella sp. | reverse complement strand
TTTGTCATTCGCTGGCTCCCTTTTGTCTTGGAAGCCTCGCGGTGCGTACGGGACTCGAACCCGTGACCTCCTGCGTGACAGGCAGGCATTCTAACCAGGCTGAACTAACGCACCCTCCGATAAGTTTCCGCTTCCAAGTGAAGCGGTGCGTACGAGATTCGAACTCGTGACCTCCTGCGTGACAGGCAGGCATTCTAACCTACTGAACTAACGCACCCTCCTCTTTTGGATTGCGGGTGCAAAGGTAGACGTTTTTTTTCATCCCACCAAATTTTTTCATCCCAAATTTAAAAAAAAACTTGCATCAGCACAGCTCCGTGATATTCCTTTCCATCGAAAAGCCAGTCTCTAAGCTCTGCCATGCGCTTATAACCCATCTTTTCAAACAAGTGCATTGACACTTCGTTTGAGGCATCAACAATCACGTAGAGCTGATGCAGATGCAGCACTGACGCTGCATAATCGGCCACAAGCCTCAGAGCCATCGAGCCATAGCCACGCCGACGATGGTCGTTTTCTATGACAATGCCTATTTCAGCGCGCAAATGCCGGGGATCGAAATTAACCAAATCCACTATGCCCACCACAAGCCCATCGCCGTTTTCGATTATCAAGCGCACTTGCCTGTCTGTGTATATGTCGTTGGAAGCATTGGCAATGTAGTTGTGCAGGGCATACCTTGAATAGGGAACATTGGTGTTACCAACATTCCATAGCCGTACGTCATTCTCTATTTTGTAGAGCAAATCCAAGTCTTCCGGTTCTATGGCCCGCAGCGACACCTGCGGTAAACGGTCTTTATCGCCCATCTTATTTTATCAGCTTGTCCGGGGTTATTATGATTTTCGTCTTTCCGGAAAATGTCCCTAACTTCACATTCGGCCGTGCAATGCGCGACATTGCGTCCAACATCTTCCCATAAGAGAATGTGTCCGTGTCAAACACCACGCACATCAATGCCTTGCTGTCATAGTGCCTTGCCACCTCCAAGCACTCCGCAGGAACTTCACTTTCGCTACAATAAAACTCCGCGACAAGCCCCTTGCGGCGCGCGACAAGCCTGCACCTGTCTGTCATCGACTTTCCTCCGACAAACAAGTATCTCACATCCAGCTCTTTCCTGTTGATAAACCCAAGCGACTTGCGTAAATTGTACGATGCCATCTTTGCCAATGCGGCGGCGGCCTTCGCATAGATGGCGGTCTTTATCGGCACCGACAGGCAAAAGCTCATGCGCCCGTAATGCTTGCGGAAAAATATGAGCATGGCCTGATAAAACATGTGTACATATCTGAACGATGTCTTGTGGGTGCTCTCTCCTTTGTAATGCAGGATGGGATAAGGTAAATACCAATTTTCAAAGCCTCCTTTCAACAGACGGTACGACAGGTCTATGTCTTCTCCATACATGAAGAAATCTTCATCCAGCAGCCCCACCTTGTCTAACGCCGTGCGGCGCAACAGGCAAAAAGCCCCGCTAATCACTTCTATGCGCACCGGCTCGTCCCAACTGAGGTAGCCCATGTAATAACGCCCGAACGTGCGGCTCTTCGGAAAACGCGAGCACAAGCCGGACATCTTGTAAAATGAAGTGAGCGGCGTGGGCAGGCCCCGCCTCGACTCCGGAGCAAGCGAGCCGTCAGGATTATACATCTTGACACCTGCTCCGCCCGCCTTCGGATGACTGTCCATGAAGTCAATGGCCTTGGCTATCGTTTCCTCGCAGACAAACGTGTCCGGATTGATCAGCAACACATATTCACCCGAAGCACGGCGTATGGCAATGTTGTTCGCCCTGGCGAACCCCAAGTTATGGTTGCAGTCTATTATGGTCACGCTCTTGAAGCGTTTCGAGAGGTAGCCCACAGAGCCGTCGCGTGAGTGGTTGTCTACCACAAATATCTCGCTTTCAATGCCGCTGAGAGCCCTTGAAAGGCTGTTTAGGCACTGCTCAGCGTAGCACCTCACGTTGTAGCTTACTATGACGACACTAATTTTCACCGTTCCTTTGCGCCATTGAAACCTCATAATTGCACTTTCCGACAGACGGGAACACAAACGGCATGCATAGAAGCAATATTATAGCCATATAACCAAACTTGGTTGACGAGAACGAGTAATACAGCCAAGCGTTGAGCATCAAGGGCACTCCGAGCAGGCATATCCTCAGTGTTCCCCACTTCCTGAGAGCCTTGTCCTTGCCTGCCGCTATCTGCTTCTTTACCTTCTTGAACTTGAACAATCGCAAGGCCAATGGTATGACGGCAAGCGTGGCCAGCTCCAGTATAACCGTTAGGACGAATTCCGCTCCGCTGCAATGCGCCCATGCTCCCATTGCCAGCACGCCACTCTCATAAAGCACGACGGCCAGCACAGCAATGGTCACCATCGCCACAAACTCCGCAAGCAGCACGTTTCTTGTACTTTCCATACTACTCTTTTTATCATTGTTTTCCATCAAACAGTGTCCGATTCAATATCGACCGCCCCAATGTTACCTCGTCAGCATATTCCAGCTCATCGCCAACGGCTATGCCACGCGCGATGACGCTCAGCCTGACGCCCAATGGCGACAGTTTCCGGTAAATATAAAAATTGGTCGTGTCGCCCTCCATTGTGGAGCCGAGAGCCAAAATCACCTCGTTTATCCCTCCACGCTCCACGCGAGCCACCAGTGAGTCCATCTCTATGTCACCGGGGCCAATGCCATCCATCGGCGATATTACGCCTCCAAGCACATGGTACAACCCGTGGAACTGCATCGTTGCTTCCACAGCCATCACATCTTGCACGTTTTCCACCACGCAAACCGTTGAGGCATCGCGGGTGGCGTCGGCGCAAATCGGGCACACATCGGCATCACTTATGTTATGGCACACAGAGCAGTGCCTTATCTCATGGCGCATGGTGCCTATGGCGTCGACAAAACGATCCACTTCGTCCGTGTCTCTCTTCAGCAAGTGCAAAACGAGGCGAAGAGCCGTTTTCCTCCCGATGCCCGGGAGCTTCGCAAATTCTTCCACGGCCTTTTCCAGCAAATGCGACGGATATTCTTGTATCATTGCCCAATAAGTAATCAGTTTCCTATCTCGCCAAGCTCCAGCCACCTCATGCTTTTCGCGTCAAGTTCTTCTTTCAGCTTTGGCAGACGCTTGCTTTTCTCCGTCAATGCCGCCACATCGAGAGTGCCACTGCACAGTTCAGCCTCAAGGCGTGCCTGTTCTTCTTCGAGAGCCTCTATCTCCTTTTCCAATGCCTCGTATTCTTTTCTCTCAATGAAAGTCATCTTTCGCGCCCTCTCCTTGTGCGGCCTTTTGGCGGATGGCGCATTGTCGTCTTTGCCCGCCTTGGCCGTGGCTTTAGGCTCAAGCGAGTGCCACTCGCGATACTGAGTGTAGTTTCCGGGGAAATCATTCACCTCCCCGTTACCCTTGAACACAAGCAGATGGTCCACCACCTTGTCCATGAAATATCTGTCGTGGCTCACCACAATTACACAGCCGGGGAAGTCGGCAAGGTATTCCTCGAGTATCTGCAGCGTAACTATGTCGAGGTCGTTGGTAGGCTCATCGAGCACGAGGAAGTTCGGGTTGCGCATCAGCACCGTGCACAAGTACAGCTTTCTCCGTTCGCCTCCGCTGAGCTTGCTCACATAATTATATTGCTGCTCCGGAGTGAAAAGGAAATGCTGCAACAGTTGCGTAGCCGTCATGTGACGACCGCCGCCCAAGTCAACGTAGTCGGCAATGTCCCTAATGACGTCTATCACCTTCTGTCCATCGTCGAATTTCAGTCCTTCCTGCGAGAAATAGCCAAAGCGCACCGTGTCTCCAATGACAATCCGCCCCGAATCGGGCTGTTCCAAGCCCAGCAGCATTTTTATGAAAGTGGTCTTGCCGGTGCCGTTGTTTCCCACTATCCCCATCTTCTCAAAACGTGAGAAATTGTAATAGAAGTCCTTCAATATCACGTTGTCGGCCGACCATGCCTTCGATATATACCGGCATTCAAATATCTTACTGCCTATGTAGACGTTGTTCGCCTTGAGCCTCAACTGCCTTTCTTCCACGCGCTGCTTGGCCACACGCTCCAGCTCGTAGAAAGCGTCCTCGCGATATTTAGCCTTATGGCCGCGGGCCTGTGGCATTCTTCTCATCCAGTCAAGCTCCTTGCGGTACAGATTGTTGGCACGCGCTATCTCCGCACGGCGCACATTGATGCGCTCCTGCCGCTTTTCCAAATAATAACTGTAGTTGCCTCGGTAAGAATATATCGTGTTGTCGTCCAGCTCCATAATCACCGAGCACACCCTGTCGAGGAAAAACCTGTCGTGAGTGACCATGAGCAGCGTCTTTCTTCCGGCAGAAAGATACGTTTCGAGCCATTCTATCATTTCCAGGTCGAGGTGGTTGGTAGGCTCGTCGAGCATGAGCAAGTCCGGCTCCGTCAGCAACACATTGGCCAGGGCGACACGCTTCTGCTGTCCGCCGCTAAGCTGCCCCATAGGCTGGCTGAGGTCCCTTATTTTCAAGCGCGTCAATATCTGCTTGGCACGCAACACTTTCCTCTCTTCACCACAATGGTTGAAACAGGCGTCAAGCACCGTCTCTGCCGGGTCGAAAGCCGTCGCCTGCTCAAGGTAGCCCACCTTCAAGTCACGGCGGAAAATGATTTCGCCCGTATCCATGCCCTCCTTGCCGGCGATGATGGACAGGAGCGTAGACTTGCCTGTGCCGTTCTTGGCTATCAGCCCCACACGCTGCCCTCCGGCAATGCTGAAACTTATATCCTTGAATAGCAGCTGCGCCCCAAACGACTTCGTGAGATTCCTTACATCGAGAAACGGGCTGTCCTTAGGCATCTTTCAATGAGTCATTAATCCGCGATATATAGTCCAGGAGTTCGTCTTTCCCCTTTTTCTTTTCCGCTGAGGTCACAAACATGGGTGGCAGCTCCTCCCATGTCTCAAGCAACTTGTCCTTGTAGACATTGATGCTCTCTTCACGCCTGGATGCCGACAACTTGTCGGCCTTTGTGAACACGATGGCAAAGGGAATATTGCTGCTGCCGAGCCAGCTGATGAATTCCAAGTCTATCTTCTGTGGGGCAAGCCTCACGTCAACGAGGACAAACACATTCACGAGTTGGGCGCGTTGCAGTATGTAGCCATTTATCATCTGCCCCAACCTCACCGTCTCTTTTTTCGAGCACTTGGCAAACCCATATCCCGGCAAGTCGACAAGATACCACTCCCGGTTTATTATGAAGTGGTTTATCAACAATGTCTTCCCCGGTGTAGACGAGGTTTTGGCAAGGTTCTTGTTGTTGCACAGCATATTTATGAGGCTCGACTTGCCCACGTTAGAACGCCCTATGAAAGCGTATTCAGGCCTGTCGCCGGAGGGGCACTTCAACACGTGTGGAGAGCTTGAAGTGAATTCCGCTGTCTTTATTTCCATCAGTATCCTGCATTTTGGATGCAAAATTAAGGCAAAACGGATGAAAAACAAAAGTTTAATCTGTCTTTTTAACGCGCCCGCAATGTTTTAGGCCGTAACATGAGCCGCCAAATCCGAAACTTCCCCGACATCAATATCCGCTTTTCGCCATAAACAGGCGGCACACCCATCCCTATCCGCCGTCCCCTCATGACATTCTATTTTACCTTAATCCAACGGCAACATTCAGTAAGAAATGTTTACAAAAGCAAGAGGCATCGTGACACGGAGACTGTTTTGCAAGGCGAAACGCCCCATATTGCGATGCGAAACAGAGCGTTTCACGGTCTGAAATGCCCCGTTTTAGAACGCAAAACGGCACATATTCCAAACGCATTGATTTCCAACAGATTGCAAGGCGCATCCCCACCTGCGCAAAAGCCTGCGCGCATGATGAAATATCTTTACAAAAACACTGTCAAAGAATTGCCATGAAACCACTCCACAAGGTTAGCGGCTGCGATTTTCACGGCATTCCATGCCCCCTGTTCACCGCCTGCCAACAAACGCCATCGAGAAGAAACCGCAAAGCCTGTGGCTGTTGACAGTCAGGCGAATCTTGGTTGCCACACATGATTTGTGGCAATCGGCAACCCAAAACAAGGTCAATAACGATTAAACTTTGTTCAAGACAGTTAAACACAGGGGTAAAGTGTAAAATATACACCAATACGGAGAAAAAATAATATTATTCACTTTGCGGATTCAAAATTAAGAAGTAAATTTACCGCCGATTAGCGAAAGCGCAACAATCTTATATACAATAACTAAATACTTAATAATGATGAGAAACCTAAATTTATCCGCATTCGGATTTTGCATCGCGGCATCAATGCTGGGTGCGTGTTCGTCGGGGCAAGTCGAAAGCGACTTGACGGTCTCCGGACTGTCTCCCGCCGCCTTCGACTCCACAATCAACGGCAAGAAAACGGCCCTATTCACACTGACAAACGGCAACGGGATGGAAGTGTGCATAACCAACTTTGGAGGGCGCGTGGTATCGCTTGTCGTACCAGACAAAAATGGACAGCCCACGGACGTTGTCCTCGGATATGACAACATAGCCCAATATGCCGACACGGTAAATTCGCCCAGCGACTTCGGTTCGTCTGTCGGACGCTATGCCAACCGCATCAACAAAGGCAAAATAACCGTAGGCGGCACAGAATACCAATTGCCACAAAACAATTACGGACACTGCCTGCACGGAGGCACGTCGGGATGGATGTACCAAGTCTACGACGCGGAGCAACCTAACGACACCACATTGAAGCTCACCATAGTATCGCCCGACGGCGACAACGGCTTCCCCGGCACAGTAACGGCAACCGCCACATACACCGTCTTGAGCGACAACACGCTCGACATCACCTTTGAAGCCACCACCGACAAGGAGACCGTGATAAACATGACAAACCACAGCTACTTCAACCTCAACGGCGACCCTTCGAGGGAGGGGATGGACATGGTGCTGTACATTAATGCCGACAACTACACACCGGCCGACTCCACCTACATGACTACCGGCGAGATAGCTTCCGTGGAGGGCACTCCGATGGACTTCAGGACTCCGCACGCGATAGAGGAGACGGTCAACGACACCACCTTCGAGCAAATAAGGAACGCTTCGGGCTACGACCACAACTGGTGTCTCAACACTTACGCCGACGGCATAGGCGACGACACCACCGTGGCAGCCTCGCTCTACTCGCCGCAGACGGGCATCTTCCTCGAAATGTTTACCAACGAGCCGGGCGTGCAGGTCTACACGGGCAATTTCCAGGGCACAGGCGTTAGCTGCAAGCACGGCATAAAGTACCCGAAGCACGTGTCGGTATGCCTGGAAAGCCAGAAATATCCCGACTCGCCCAACAAGCCCGACTGGCCATCGCCATACCTGCAGCCGGGAGAAAATTATTACAGCCACGTGGCCTATAAGTTCAGCACAAAATGACATACAGGCCGCAACAAAACCATTTTATCATAAAACTTAATTTCACAGGAAATGAATTGGACAACTAACGAGTTCGTATGGCTCGACTGGGCAATTCTCGCCGCCGGAGCAATTGCCATCATATTCATGATCTACCGCGCCATCAAAAAAGACAAGGAGAGGATGAAAGGCGCCGACAGCCAAGACTACCTGTTTGGCAAGGGCGAGCCGTGGTACGTGATTGGCGCTGCCATCTTCGCGGCTAACATAGGCTCCGAACACCTTGTAGGCCTGGCAGGCACCGGCGCGAAAGATGGAGTGGGCATGGCTCACTGGGAGATGCAAGGCTGGATGATTCTCATACTGGGATGGCTGTTCGTGCCGTTCTACCAGCTGCTGAACAACAAAATGGGCAAAATCATTACCATGCCCGACTTTCTTAAGTTCCGTTACACCGAGCGTACAGGCTCATGGCTGTCTATCATCACGCTTATAGCATACGTGCTGACCAAAGTGTCGGTGACGGCTTTCACGGGCGGCATCTTCTTCGAGTATCTCATCGGACTGCCATTCTGGTATGGCGCAATCGGCCTCATCGTCATAACGGCCATATTCACAGTCATTGGCGGCATGAAAGGCGTGATGACCCTGTCTGCCATCCAGACGCCAATACTTATCATCGGCTCGTTCCTCGTACTGTTCCTCGGCCTGAACATGCTTGGCGACGGCAGCATCACGGAAGGATGGTCGCAGATGATGGCTGTGTGCAACGCCGCACATGACGGTTTCGGCACCACCCACCTGTTCCACACCGACCCTGCCGACCCGATGTACAGTCAATACCCCGGTTACGTGGTCTTCATCGGAGCGTCCATAATCGGCTTTTGGTACTGGTGTACAGACCAGCACATCGTGCAGCGTGTCCTTGGCCAGACAAAGGGCGAGGACAACAGCAAGGTGATGGCCCGCGCACGCCGCGGCTCCATCGCAGCCGGCTATTTCAAGCTTCTCCCGGTCTTCATGTTCTTGATACCGGGCATGGTAGCCTATGCCCTTTCGATGAAAACGGGCAGCGGCATAGAGATGGACATAACCAACAGCCATGACACCGACGGGGCATTCGCCATGATGGTGAAAAACATCTTGCCCGCAGGCATAAAGGGCATAGTGACCATTGGCTTCATCTGCGCGCTCGTCACCTCGCTGGCCGCATTCTTCAACAGCTGCGCCACCCTGTTTACCGAAGACTTCTACAAGCCGATGAAGAAAGGGAAAAGCGAGAGCCACTACGTGCTGGTGGGCCGCACAGCCACGGTCGTGGTGGTATTCCTGGGACTGGCATGGATGCCCATCATGATGAACATGGGCAACCTGTATTCCTACTTGCAAGACATACAATCGCTGATTGCCCCCGCCATGGTTGCGGTGTTCACCCTCGGCATATTCTCAAAACGGATTACGCCCAAGGCGGGTGAGTGGGGACTCATCGGAGGTTTCCTCATCGGCATGTTGCGCTTGGTGACCAATGTCGTGACAAGCTCGGGGAAAGCCGACATGCAAGGCGCGTTCTGGGACGCCACGGCATGGTTCTGGCAGACGAACTGGCTCGTGTTTGAAGTGTGGCTGCTTGTGTTTATCATCGTGTTCATGTTCGTTGTGTCATTCTTCACCCCCGCCCCATCGCAGGCGCAGGTGGAAGCCATAACGTTTACAGGCGATTACAAGCAGTCCATACGGAAGAGCTGGAATGTGTGGGACGTGGTGGCTTCGCTGGGCGTTGTCGCCTTGTGTGCCGCATTCTACATCTACTTCTGGTAAACACAACCTTGTCGCCGGGCGGCAGCGCGACAGGCAAGTCCGCACGGTGCGCCTCCGGCGACAAGGTTGCCTCTAAGTTAGGCCGATGACAGCTTATTACGATGAATATACCAAGGTGCTCGTTTCCGTTGACTGCATCATCTTCGGGTTCGACGAGGGCGAACTGCGGGTTCTCATCGGACGCCGCAAGATGTCTCCCGGATGCGGGCAATGGTCGCTCTACGGAGGGTTTGTGCAGGGAATGGAAAGCATCGACGATGCGGCTACGCGCGTACTCCGCCAGCTCACCGGCATCCACGACGTATTCATGCGGCAAGTGGGGGCTTTCGGAAACGTAAGCCGTGACCCTGGCGAGCGCGTCATATCCATAGCCTACTACGCCCTCATAAATGTGAACGACTACGACGCGAAGCAAAGGGAGCGATACAGGGTGGAATGGGTGAGCGCAAACGCCCTCCCCCAGCTCTACTCAGACCACAACCTGATGGTGGCAAAGGCACTCAGCATGATGCAGGAAGACATATCGAGAGAGCCAATCAGTTTCAACCTGCTTCCGGAACTTTTCACCTTGCCACAGCTACAGCGGCTCTACGAGGCAATATGGGGCGAGAAAATCGACAAACGGAACTTCCGCAAACGCATAAAGGAAATGGACTGCATCGAAAAGACCGGACTTATAGGCAAAGCCGAATCAGGCCGGAGAGCATTCCTGTACAGATTCAACAAAAAGGTCTATAAAAGAGGTCTCAATTTCAAATTGTAACAACCAACGAAAATAACAATATGTTAGAAGAGCTAAAAGAGAAAGTGTTCAAGGCAAACCTTGACCTCGTGAAGCACAATCTGGTAATCTTCACGTGGGGAAACGTGTCGGGAATAGAGCGTGAAAAAGGTCTCGTTGTCATCAAGCCGTCAGGCGTAAGCTATGACACGATGAAAGCTTCAGACATGGTCGTGGTTGACCTGAAAACCGGCAAGGTAGTGGAAGGCGAGCTAAACCCGTCGTCAGACACCCCCACACACCTCGTCCTGTACCGGGCGTTCCCCGAGATTGGTGGCATCGTACACACCCACTCTACATACGCCACGGCATGGGCGCAGGCCGGCAAGGCCATCCCAAACATCGGGACAACACACGCAGACTATTTCCACGACAGCATACCATGCACAGACGACATGACGGAAGCCGAGGTGAAAGGCGACTACGAGCTTGAAACCGGCAATGTAATCGTAAGGTGCATAGAGGAACGCAACGTGAATCCGGTACACACCCCGGGCGTATTGGTAAAGAATCACGGCCCGTTCGCATGGGGAAAAGACGCTGACAATGCCGTCTACAACGCCGTGGTCATGGAGCAAGTGGCAAAGATGGCTTTCGTATCGTTCGCCGTCAACCCGGAGACCACGATGAATCCGCTGCTTGTGGAGAAGCATTTCAGCCGCAAGCATGGCCCCAACGCATATTATGGACAGAAAAAGAAATAAGCATAAACATACATTAATAACTAAAAACAAAGGAGAAAACTATGGTAAAAGCATTTGAAAATCTCGAGGTTTGGTTTGTGACCGGTGCACAGCTCCTCTATGGAGGCGACGCGGTGGTACAGGTTGATGGACATTCCAAGATAATGGTTGACGGCTTGAACAATTCAGGACGCCTGCCCATAAAGGTCGTTTACAAAGGAACGGCCAACAGCTCAAAAGAAGTGTCAGACATTTTCGCACAGGCAAACAACGACAAAAAGTGTGTGGGAGTGATTACTTGGATGCACACTTTCTCACCCGCAAAGATGTGGATTCACGGTTTGCAGATTCTGCACAAGCCCCTACTCCACCTGCACACACAGTTCAATGAAGAGATACCATGGGACACCATGGACATGGACTTCATGAACCTCAACCAGAGCGCGCACGGAGACAGGGAGTTCGGCCACATCATATCGAGGATGCGCTTGCGCCGCAAGCTGGTCGTCGGCTACTGGAAAGAAGAGAAGACCCAAGACCACATCGCTGTATGGGAGCGCGTCTGCGCCGCATGGGCTGACGCACAAGACATGCTGATATTGCGCTTTGGCGACCAAATGAACAACGTGGCCGTCACCGATGGCGACAAGGTGGCAGCCGAACAGGTACTGGGCTACCATGTTGACTACTGCCCGTTCAGTGAGGTTCTGGAGTATCTCAAGGCAGTGAAAGACGAAGACGTGAAAGCACTTGTTGACGAATACTTCACCCTTTATGACCACGACAAAGCCCTGGAAGACTGCAACACCACCGCATACAGCAAGATATGGAATTCCGCAAAGGCAGAACTGGCACTCCGCGCCATACTGAAAGAAAAGGGCGCAAAGGGCTTCACGACAAACTTCGACGACCTCGGCGATGTGGACGTGGAGAAATCGGGCATGGGCTTCGACCAGATACCGGGACTTGCCTCGCAGCGGCTCATGGCCGAAGGCTATGGCTTCGGCGCTGAAGGCGACTGGAAATCGGCAGCCCTCTACCGCACTTTGTGGGTGATGAACCAAGGATTGGGCGGCGGATGCTCATTCCTTGAGGACTACACACTGAATTTCAATGGCGACCAGAGTGCCATACTTCAGGCACATATGCTCGAGATATGCCCGCTCATCGCAGCCGCAAAGCCACGTCTGGAAGTACACTTCCTTGGGATTGGCGTGCGCAAGAGCGAGACCGCACGCCTCGTGTTCACATCGAAAGTGGGCAAGGGCGTAACCGCCACCGTGGTGGACTTGGGCAACAGATTCCGCCTCATCGTAAACGATGTGGACTGCATACAGCCGAAACCGCTGCCAAAGCTGCCCGTGGCATCGGCATTGTGGATACCCCAGCCAAACTTCGAGGTGGGCGCCGGGTGCTGGATTTACGCCGGCGGAACGCACCACAGTTGCTTCTCTTACGACCTTACCGATGAGTACTGGCAAGACTATGCCGAGATAGCCGGCATAGAGTGCCTGGTAATCAACGAAAAGACAAGCGTGGACGACTTCCGCAAGGAACTGCGCTTCAACGAGGTTTATTACATGTTGAACAAAGCTTTGCAATAACCAATGGCAAAATACGTTATCGGTCTCGACTATGGCAGCGACTCAGCTCGCGCCTTAGTCGTGAACGCCGAGACGGGAGAAATCCTGTCTACCAGCGTAAAATACTATCCGCGATGGAAAAAGGGGCTATACTGTGTGCCCAGTGCCAACCAATGGAGACAGCATCCCAAAGACTATCTCGAAGTGCTTGAGGCCACAGTCACCGACGCACTGTCGAAATGCTCCCCCGATGTCGCCAAAGGAGTTGTTGGCATCGCGTTCGACACGACGGGTTCCACCCCCGCCTTTACCGACGAGAGTGGCACTCCCCTGGCCATGCTTCCGGAATTTGCGGAAAACCCCAATGCAATGTTTGTGCTGTGGAAAGACCACACGGCAATAAAGGAAGCGGAAGAAATCAACAAGGCGTGCGCCAAGTCTGACGTCAATTATATCAAATACGAGGGTGGCATTTATTCTGCCGAATGGTATTGGGCCAAAGCCATGCACATACTCCGCGAGGATGCCGACGTGGCCGCCAAAGCCTACTCCATAGTGGAATATTGCGAATGGCTTCCCGCCGTGCTGACCGGTGTCAAGTCGGCCAAAGACATAGTACGCAGCCGTTGCGCCTGTGGCCACAAGGCCATGTGGAATGAGGAATGGGGCGGACTGCCTCCCGAAGAGTTCCTTGTTTCACTGGAGCCGAAACTTGCCGGATTCCGCGAACGGCTGTTCACCACGACCGAGACGGCCGACAAGCCCGTGGGACATCTGTGCGAGGAGTGGGCAGGACGCCTTGGCCTAAGCGAGGATGTTGTCGTGGCAGGAGGCGCCTACGACTGCCACATGGGTGCTGTCGGAGCAGGCGTTACGCCCCATACCCTCGTGAGGGTAATCGGAACATCGACATGCGATGTCATGGTCGCATCTTACGATGAGATAAGAGACAAATGCATAAAGGGCATTTGCGGCCAGGTTGACGGCTCCGTAATCCCTGGTATGGTCGGCTTGGAGGCCGGGCAATCGAGTTTCGGAGATGTGTATGCCATGTTCCGCCGCGTCCTTGAGTATCCGATACGCACAATCCTCAAGGACAAATTATCAGATGAGGAAATGGAAAACGCCTGCGACCAAATCATCGTCTCGCTCACGAAAGATGCCGAAAAAGTCGACGCAGGTGAAAGCACGATGCTCGCCACGGACTGGATTAACGGACGCCGGACGCCGGACGCCAACCAATTGCTGAAAGGAACTATCGCAGGATTCAACCTTGGCACCACTGCGCCCCAGATATTCCGCGCACTCGTGGAAGCCACGGCATACGGTACGAAAGCCATCGTTGACCGCTTTGAGAGCGAGGGAGTGCGCATTGACGATGTAATAGGCATTGGCGGCATTGCCCTCAAGTCACCCTTTGTGATGCAAACCATGTGCGATGTCATTAACAAGCCTATAAAGGTATGCAATACCGACCAGGCTTGCGCGCTCGGAGCAGCCATGTTTGCCGCAACCGCCGCAGGCATATACGCAAAGGTGGAAGACGCCATAGCTGCCATGAACAGCGGTTTCTCAAAAGAATACCGTCCCAACCCGAACAACACGAAAGTGTATTCCGAAATTTACAAAGACTACCTGAAACTGGGACAGTTCACGGAGCGGGAACTTTACAAATAAGCATTAACGGTTGCGGACACTGCCGGTCCGTATACCTCGCAAAGACAAATACCATGTCGGTGGGCAGTTTTCTGCCCACCGACATTTACAGCCAAGTGTTGAACCAATTGATTTCTTGCCGGCATCCTTTCCAATGCCTGCAAGAATGTCAATTTTATGGACAAACACATTAAAAAGAACTTCATCGATTAAAAATAAAGAATGACACTGTAAAAGCGAATATCCTACAAAATCAATTGCCATTATCAACGTAAAATAGTACCTTTGCAAAAACATTCACTCATGAGAACAACTACCATAGCCCTGTCAGCATACCTGGCTTTAGCCTGCACAACTGATTGCCTCGCCGCAAAACGGCAAATCACAGAACCGGAGTACAGCGGATATATATTCACTTATTTTGAGGGAACAGGCGATGGAGACAAGCGCGAGCAGCTTCGTTTCGCCGTGAGCAATGATGCCGTAAACTGGTTCGCGCTCAATGGCAACAGACCTGTGATAGGTTCGGATACCATAAGCGAAAGCGGTGGCATAAGGGATCCGCACATCCTGCGCGGCGAAGACGGCCACACTTTCTATATCGTTGCCACAGACATGAACACCAATAAAAATGGATGGAAAGAAAATCCGGGAATAGTGATGCTCAAGTCTGATGACCTCGTAAATTGGAGCCACTCAAAAATAAACCTCGCAAAAGACTTCCCCGAGAACTTCGGTGATGCCTATTGGGTATGGGCTCCACAAACGATATATGACAATCAGGCAAAAAAATACATGATTTACTTCACGCTCCAACGCAATGACCGCAAGAGCCTCATAACATATTACGCTTACGCAAACGATGACTTCACTGCTTTCGATAGCGAGCCCAAGGTATTGTTCAGCGCAAAATATGGCTGCATAGACAATGACATTATATATAAGGATGGCATGTACCACATGTTCTACAAGGGCAACACAAAGGATGAAAACGGCAACGAAATAAAAAACGGCATACAACAAGCCACTTCACGCAGCCTGCACGGTAAATGGAAAGAAGACTTCAAGTATGTCGATGCCTATGCCGACACTAATACCAACGTTGAAGGCTCCGGAGTGTTCAAGCTCAACGGAAAAGATGAGTACGTGCTGATGTATGACCTCTATTCGAGCGGACGGTATGAATACCAGACATCAACCGACTTGAAGACTTTTTCAAGCAAGCCAATGTCTTTCCGCAAGGATTTCAATCCGCGCCATGGCACTGTGATGTCAGTTACAAGCGACGAATTGTCACGCCTGCAAGACAAATGGGGCTATGTGCTGGAACACGAAATAACAAGCAACGGAAATCCAATATTCAACCACAAGTTCACTGCGGATCCCGCAGCCATGGTATATAACGACACGCTATGGCTCTTCACCGGCGAAGACTACACCGGCAACCAGCGCGGATACACAATGAAGAACTGGCTCGTGTTTTCCACAACAGACATGAAGCACTGGACTGAATATCCTGTGCCATTGCGCCCCGCCGACTTCGCATGGGCAAAAGACAAGCCAGCTTATGCCGGACACGTTATCAGCCGCAACGGGAAATTCTATTGGTATGTGAGCACAAACAACGGGGGCATTGGTGTGGCCGTGTCAGACAGGCCCGAAGGCCCTTACAAAGACGCATTGGGCAAGCCGCTGCTTACCAACGAAGACTGCTTCGCCTCAACCCACAGCTGGGCTTGCATAGACCCGGCCGCCTATATAGACGCAGACGGGCAGGCTTATCTCTTTTGGGGCAACCGCGAATGTTATTGCGTGAAACTGAAAGACAACATGATAGAGACCGATGGCGAGGTGCGCAAGATTGAAATCGACAGCAAGCTGCCTTTTACGGAAGCGCCGTGGGTGCATTGGCACAATGGCAAATATTATCTGACCTACGCAAGCGGATGGCCCGAAAAGATTGCCTACGCCATGGCCGACAGCATAGAGGGGCCTTACGAGGCCAAGGGCATAATATCCGAAATAGCCGGCAACAGCAACACTACACATCCCGCAATAGTGGAGTTTCGCGGCAAGTGGATTTTCTTCTCCCACAATGGAGGGTTGCACGAGGGTACAAGCTACAGTCGCTCCGTCATCGCCGAAAACATGATGTACAATCCCGATGGCACGATAATGAAAATACATCCAAGCACAGAAGGAGCAACGTTCAAGGAGTGGAGCGGCAACCCGATACTGCCGGGCTTCCATGCCGACCCGGAAATACTTTATTCCGAAAAGACAGGCCGCTACTACATATATTCCACTACTGACGGAATTCCGGGATGGGGCGGTTGGTATTTTACGTGTTTCTCATCCGACGACTTGGCCAACTGGAACGATGAAGGCATAATGCTCGATGTATGCAAAGACACCAAATGGGCAAACGGCAACGCCTGGGCACCGGCTATCATTGAGAAAAATACAGGTGGAGAATACAAATATTACCTTTATTACAGCGGCAACGCAGGCAATGCGAAAGCCATAGGCGTTGCTGTCGCCGACAATCCGACAGGGCCTTTCACCGATTTCGGCAAGCCTATAATTGACAGTCGCCCTGCGGGATTGAAGAACGGACAACAGATTGACGTTGACGTTTTTTCCGACCCTGACACCGGCATCGACTACCTTTATTGGGGCAACGGATACATGGCGGGAGCGAAGCTCGCCTCCGACATGACCAGCATAGACACTGCAACGGTAACACTTATGACGCCAAAGGGAGGGAGTCTTGGCGATTACAAATACCGCGAAGCTCCATACGTGTTCAAGAGGAACGGACTTTATTATTTCTTATGGAGCGTCGATGACACCGGCTCACCCAATTACCATGTCGCTTATGGCACAAGCAAGTCGCCATTGGGGCCTATCGAAGTGGCGAAAGACCCAATAATACTTATACAAAAGCCGGAAGAAGAAATATATGGAACTGCCCACAACAGCGTTTTGCAGTTGCCGGGCACAGACGAATGGTATATCATATATCACCGCATCAACAAAGATTATATCTCCAAAGACAAGGGGCCGGGATTCCACAGGGAGGTTTGCATAGACAAACTGGAGTTCGACGACAATGGAAACATCAAGCGGACAACGCCAACCCATGAAGGCATCAAAGCAATCAAATCAATTGAACAATCACACTAAACATAACAATCATGAACGAAAAGAATCTAATGAACAAGGCTGCGGACAACATCCGCATACTTGCCGCTTCAATGGTAGAGAAAGCAAAGTCAGGGCATCCGGGAGGCGCCATGGGCGGAGCCGACTTTATCAATGTGCTTTTCTCCGAATTTTTGGTCTACGACCCGGAAGACCCATCATGGACAGGGCGTGACAGATTCTTCCTTGACCCCGGCCACATGTCGCCCATGCTATACTCTGCCTTGGCGTTGCAAGGCAAGTTCACCATCGACGAACTGAAACAGTTCCGCCAATGGGATTCTCCCACCCCGGGACATCCCGAACGCGAAATAACACGCGGCATAGAAAACACATCTGGGCCACTGGGGCAAGGCCACACCTTTGCCGCCGGAGCCGCCGTAGCGGAAAAGTTTCTGGAAGCGCGCCTAGGCAAAGAAGTGATGAAACACAAGATTTACGCATACATTTCAGACGGCGGCATAGAAGAAGAGATTTCCCAAGGCACAGGGCGCATAGCGGGCATACTGGGACTTAACAACCTCATCATGTTCTATGATTCCAACGGAATACAGCTCTCCACGGAGTGCAGTGTCGTCATGAAAGAGGACACCGAAGCGAAATACAAGGCGTGGGGGTGGAACGTAATCACCATAAATGGCAATGATCCAGATGAGATACGCGAAGCACTGAAAGCAGCCCAAAAAGAAGAGCGCCGCCCCACTCTGATAATAGGAAAGACCACAATGGGCAAAGGCGCCCTCAAGGCCGACGGCTCAAGTTACGAACACGACATAGCCACACACGGAGCGCCACTCGGTGGCGATGCCTACACCAACACCATTAAAAACCTTGGCGGAAATCCCGACGACCCATTTGAAATCTTCCCCGAAGTGGCCGAACTGTATGCAAGCCGCAAGGAAGAACTGAAGAAAATAGTCGCAGCCCGCCATGCAGAAGAGGAAGAGTGGGCAAAAGCCAATCCGGATAAAGCGGCCATGATGAAAGAATGGTTCGGTGGCAAGGCACCCGCTGTGGACTGGAGCGTACTTACACAGAAAGAAGGTTCGGCAACACGCGCTGCCAGTGCCGCCTGTCTCGGGGTGTTGGCCGAGCAAGTGCCAAACATGATATGCGCATCCGCCGACTTATCCAACTCCGACAAGACTGACGGGTTCTTAAAGAAGACCCACGCTCTCCAGTCGGATGACTTCAGCGGGGCATTTTTCCAAGCCGGCGTTGCCGAACTGACCATGGCGTGCATGTGCATTGGCATGTACCTCCACGGCGGTGTCATACCTGCCTGCGGAACGTTCTTCGTATTCTCCGACTACATGAAGCCTGCTGTGCGCATGGCCGCATTGATGGAGGTGCCAATAAAGTTTATCTGGACGCACGATGCCTTCCGCGTGGGAGAAGACGGCCCCACGCACGAGCCTGTGGAGCAAGAAGCACAGATAAGACTCATGGAAAAGCTGAAAAATCACCACGGCAAAGACAGCGTTCGCGTGTTCCGTCCGGCGGATGCCGATGAGACAACCGTATGTTGGGCCATGGCTATGGAAAACACCGAAACGCCGACTGCTCTAATCTTATCGCGGCAAAACATTGCAAAGCTACCTGCGGGCAACGACTACAACGCGGCACGCAAGGGTGCTTACGTGGTAGCGGGCTCTGACGATGATTTCGACATCATACTCCTCGCCAACGGTTCCGAAGTGTCCACGCTCGTAGCAGGTGCCGAGCTGCTCCGAAAAGACGGGGTGAAAGTGCGCATAGTAAGTGCCCCAAGCGAAGGACTGTTCCGTTGCCAACCCAAAGACTACCAAGAGAGCGTGTTGCCTGCGGGAGCCAAGGTGTTTGGCATGACAGCCGGACTGCCTGTCACCCTCGAAAGCCTTGTCGGCTCCAATGGCCGGGTATTCGGTATGCCGAGCTTCGGCTTCTCCGCCCCTTACAAGGTGCTCGATGAAAAGCTCGGCTACACGGCAGAGAACGTTTACAAGACAGTGAAAGAATATCTTTCTGAACAAGCATGACGGGAATAAAGACAATAGGCATCGCATCCGACCATGCAGGCTATGAGCTAAAGCAATGTGTCATTGACTATTGCAAGGCTCACGATTATCAATATAAGGATTACGGCACTTATACGGCTGAAAGCTGCGACTATCCAGACTTCGGGCATGCCCTCGCCTGCGGCATAGAGACAGGCGAGGTCTATCCGGGAATAGCCATCTGCGGCAGCGGGGAAGGTATAAGCATGACCCTAAACAAGCACCAAGCCATACGTGCCGGCCTGTGCTGGATGCCCGAGATAGCCCGCCTTATCCGTCAGCACAATGACGCAAACGTGCTGGTGATGCCGGGACGGTTCATCGACAAGGAAACGGCTCGGCAGATAATGGACGTGTTCTTTTCGACCGACTTTGAGGGAGGACGTCACAAACTGCGCATAGACAAGATTCCTGTAAAACCTGCGACAGGACAAACGGAATGACAGCACACCGAAAGGGATAAGAAGTAAATGAGGGGCATCAAAATTTTGATGCCCCTCATTTACTATCAGCAAGACACAAAAAGATTTATGGGACATCCGCAGTTTTCCAAAGGTTTTCCCATTGTTATGCGTCCATTCTGTATTGCGGAATACTGTGTTTTGTAAAGATATTTTACAGCGAACGCAACTATACCGCCGATTTCAGAAACACATCGCATATCTGATTTTCACACGTTTTGAAGCACTCGCGAATAAAACAGAATAGACGTGATAATTTGTGCCAATACCACCGACAGTATTGCTTCTTACCTCACATTCTCACCGTCAGTTTCTTGCCCGTGTAGGTAACGGCTTTCTCTTTTCCGTCGGGGGTGCGAACCACAAATATGCGACTCTCTAACATTCCCGGATAGAAACCCTGTCGTGCACCGATGATGAGCGTATGCCGGGCGTCGTCCCACTTCATGGGGATTTCGGTGTAGACACCCGACTCGTAATTGTAATTGTCGAATTCGTCTTCGTACAGGCAGAAAGTGCCGTCGGCTCCCGGATAGACTGCCAGCACGAGGCTGTCCCACGACTTCTCGGTGGCATACTGCACATCAGGTCCCAGCGGAACAATGCTGCCCGCACGGACGTAGAGGGGCATGACATCCAGCGGCGTAGCCTTCCACACAGTGGTGCCGCCCTCGTGACGCTCGTTGGTCCAGTAGTCATACCATGTCGTGCCTTGAGGCAGGTAGACTTGTACTGATTTCACCGTGTCGAAGTCGGGCACGCGGTTGTTGTCCTCCTGCTTGGAATACATGGGCTCAGTGACGGGGCATACCAGAAACGCCTTGCCGAACATATACTCGCTGCCCATGTCCCACACGCGCCTGTCGGCGGCAAAGTCCATGACGAGGGCACGCAGGAAACTCGACCGGCGAGCCGTCACCTCGCGGGAAGTAGAATAGATGTAAGGCAGCAGGGTGTAGCGCAGGCGGATGAACTTCTCGATGGCATCGTAATAAGGTTCGCCCTTTTGGCCGAACTGCCATATTTCGCGGGGAGCATCCGTACCGTGGCTGCGCATCATGGGGCAGAAAGTGCCGAACTGCAACCAGCGAACATACAGTTCACGGTAGTCTGCATCGTCCAGCCGCTTGGGATAGTTGCCGAGGAAGAAACCGCCGATGTCGGTATTCCAATGCGGGATGCCGCAGAGTGAGAAGTTCAGGCCGGCAGGCAGCTGACGCTTGAAAGTATCCCAAGTGGCTTGCACATCGCCCGTCCAGGTGTTGGCACCGTAGCGTTGCTGCCCGGCAAAGGCGGAGCGGGTGAGGATGAACACGCGCTTGTCTGCCGAAGCCGCCCGTTGGTGGTCGTAGACACCGCCCACCGTCATGAGCGGAAAGGCGTTGCGCACCTTGCGGAAAGTGCCGAGGTAGGTGGGCGTGTCGAAGTCGGCAGGCTTCACGTCCAAGTGGTCGGGGTCGGTGGAGTCCATCCACCAGGCATCCATGCCGTACCTGAAAATCCCCTCGTCGAGGTAGCGCCAGTAGATGTCGCGGGCTTCGGGGTTGTAGGCATCATAGACGCACACGCCCGACGGGTAGTCCAACCGTGGCGGCCAGAGTTCGGAGCCGGAGGACGGCCAGGTGGTGAAGCCGAAGAGCATCCCCTTCTCCTTCATCTCCCGGTAGGGCTTGGTCATGGGGCCGAACGATGCCCAGATGGAAATCATGCCCTTCGCGTTCAGCCCGTGGATGTCGTCCATCATCTTCCTGGGGTCGTAGAAGCCGGCGGCAAGGAAGTCCATGGCATTCCACAGGTAGTTGTTTCCCCAATATTGCCAGTCCTGGATAATGCCGTCAAGGGGAACCCCCAGTTCGCGGTAGCGGCGCACTATGCCCACCAGTTCGTCCTGGCTCTTGTAGCGTTCCTTGCTCTGCCAGAAGCCGTAGGTCCAAAGAGGGAACATGGGCACATCGCCGGTGAGGGCACGCATCTGCGCCACCACGCCGTCGGCATTGCCGCCGTAGAGGAAGTAGTAGTCCACGCATTCGCCCACCTCGGAGTCGAAAGAAGTGCCTTCGGCATTGTCCGTGAAAGTGGTGGGGGAATAGTTGTCCCAATATACACCGTAGCCCTTTATCGACTGGAAGAATGTCACCACATCCTCGACGTTGCCCTGAATCAGGTATTTCTGTTGGTCGCGCTGGCTCATCTTCCCGCTTTGCAGCTGCCCCAAGCCGTAGATGGGCTCCTCCGCATCGAGCCTGAATGCTTGGCGCACGCGGTAGTCGCCCTCGTCGGCATCATCCCGGTGGAGCTGGAAGAAAGGCGTGCCCTGCTCTGCCAGCAAGGCATTGCCTCGACGG
>CAZKMT010000036.1:0-22027 GCA_964554115.1 uncultured Prevotella sp. | reverse complement strand
ACGAAACCGAAATATTGCACAGACATCATGCCAAAACCGAAACATCCTATCCATTCGCTTTGCGCCAAAGCCCAATTAAGATCGATGCTGAGAAGCGTATTGTTCACGTAATCCGAATTACCGTATTCCATTTCTGTTATGTAATTACGGCTTAGCCCTACGCCATAAAAGTCATTCACGACTTTCACCATGTTGCCGTCTTCCCAATAAGCCACATCAGTATATTCCAAATCAGATAAATAGGTTCCTTGTTTAAGATAATTATCGCTATCATAGCTTAAAGTACCTTCATGGCTATCCGTAACAATACCTTGCTCCATCTCCTCGATGTTGAAAGCGGTTACATACCCATACTCATTCGTCGTATAGCTGTGTGATTCAAAAAGAGTGCCATAGGAATTGGAGGTAGACATTGTAAAACCGTTATCATTGTATGCAAACGTAAAGATTAACATGCCATCGTAATCGCCGTTTCCTTCTTCATCGACAGTCTGCTTCACAATACGGTTCTGGTCATCGTACTCAAAATAGACAATGCTATTGCAGGTGTGTCCGGGAGAATTGTGTTCCCGCTCAATGCGCGTCACCAGATACTTGGTCTTTTCCGACTGTGTTGTTGACCCTTCGACACCGGATGTATCTTGTGGATCATCGCCGTCGCCACCGGTTCTCTGTGAATCATCATCGCCACATCCTGCCAAAACAGCAGCTAACAGGAAGCACAAAAAGAAATTTACTTGTTTCATATCAGTAATTTTTAAGAATTAATATTGCTCTCATCAACACCAGCATACGAGTACGACCCTCTGGGCTATGCGCGAACTTACCCGCATTGTTGGCAAAAGATGCGGCATCCTCCGCAAATGTCTACTCGCCAAATAAACATTTACGGGCACAAAGATACAACATTTTAACGACAATCCGGCAGACATGCAAAAAAAAAAAAAATTAAACATTTCGCGTTAAAAACCGATTGACACAAAAAAACATCGCAAACGCCCATGCGCCTTGCGATATAACGTCATGCCATGCGGCATGACGCACCCCCACACGGCGAATCATCTGCCGCCGTCCAATCAAAACCGCGTCATGAACTCTATGACAAACTTGTCGCACTCCGAGGACTTTGCTGTCGCGCCCTCACGATAGAAATACTTTTCGTAGTTTATCCGGATGTCAGATATGAACGGTTTCGACAGGCTAAGCGTAACGCCGCCCGTGACGCGCGAACGGCGATAGTCCGTGATGTAGAGCTTGCCTGTCTCGACATCGGCCGTGCCATCGCTGTGGTCGCTCATGTAGTCATAGCGCACAAGCGGCGTCACGGTCTTTATGAAAGGCTTGCGCCCACCCGTCTTTATGTCGTAGCTGACGAAGCCGTCAAACGAATGCACGGCGTCGAAAGCGTTGTCGCCATAGTGTTTGTACAGATACTCGGCCTCCACATGCCACCCCTTGCCGTGGTAGTAAGCACCGGCGTCATACATCATGATGCCCACGTATTCGGGCTTTATCTTCTGCACGCTCAACGTGAGGTTGAATCCGCGCGGGAAGAACATCTGCGCCTTGGCCGAATAATTAAGGCCGGCGGTCCAGAAGTCTTTCTGCTCGGTGAGGCCGGAGCCGTTGAATACGCCCGCCTCGAGCGTCAACGGAAATCCGATGTCGAACGTATAGCCAAGCGTCGCGCCCACATCGCGCACATTGCCCACCTGCTTGGCTATGAACGAACGGTTGGCAAAATACTGCTGATGGGGCGAGCGGTGGGCATCGATGGTAAACGGCACGCGCATCTGCCCTATCGTGAAGTCGAGCGAACTCCACGGACTTATGCGCGCATAGGCATCAAGCATCTTTATGCTTCCCTCGTCAGAGAGGTCTACCTCGGCTTTGTATGACACCGTTTCCAGCAGTCTCCCCGACAGGCTGAACCTGGCGTTGCGCACCTGAAACCGACTTTCGCCGTCCGTAGTCCGGCATTCATACTTGGCCCGTATGGTTCCGTGTATTTCAGGCGTATACTGCGCGGCGGCACTCGTGCCGACACATAAGCCCATTGCTATAAGAAAGCGTCTCATTCTGTTTGGTATTACTGTTTTCATTCCTATCGGCAGGCATCGCCGCTCGCGCCACCGCCAAGCGGCATGATGCCCGAACACGCCTGCAAAGTTCGGCGTTTAATGTTTCAAAAACGTTGCAGCTGTTTTAAGGATGAATGAAAGAACGGCACGCCGAGCTCGCACCGAAGCCTTGGCGCACGCCTCACACGGGCGGAATTTTTGTAAAGAAATTTCGCAATGGGGCAGAAGTCAGGCAAGCGGTAGATGGACTTGTGCAATCCGTTGACCCTCAGCGGATTTGCAAAACGGGTCATTTCACCTCGCAAAACAGGCCGTTTCAAGGCGCGTTACGGGCCGTTTCACAAGGCGAAACGGCGCATATCGCAAGGCGAAACGGCTGCGACGGCATGGCCGTCAGGCATTTTGTAAACAATATTTACCACGGAAGCGCGAGGCGAAACGCTCAACAGGCAAACGCATCGGACATACGGCGGCGCACGCAGACGCGCAACAAGAGCAACGAGCAGACTATCATTACATAGCCAAGGGCCACTTGCAGGGTGTTGACCCTAAGGCCGTCAACGGAGGCGTGGGGCAGCGACGACACGAAACAAAGCGCGGAATTGAGCCCTCCGGCCATATATACAAGCACTATCGCCACGACATGGCGCACGACGGGCACGGCAAACAGCACGAGCGCGGCGGCGGAAGCGTAAAGTATGACGGTGGCGGCCGGTATGGCCATGAAGTTGGTCAGCAGCGAATACACGGGCAAACGGCCAAAATAATACGCCACAAGCGGAGCCGTGCCGAGCTGCGCCAGCAGCGACATGGCAAAAGTCTGCCACACCCAACGCACCACGCGGTGCTCCTGCTGGTACTTGTAGGGCACGATGCCGAACACGAACCTGAAAACGACAATGAAGGCAACGGCCATGAACGACAACTGGAAACCTATGTCGTAGAGCGCGAACGGATTGGCCACGAGAAGCACTATGGCGGCAAAGGCCAGCGCGCTGACAGACATGCGCCGACGCCCCGTGAGGCCGACCACGGAATAGACGGTAATCATCAAGGCCGAACGAAGCACCGACACGGGCATGCCCACGAGAAACACATAGCACCAGATTACAAACAGAAGCAGGCACTCGCGCACGCCACGGAATCGGCGCCCCGTGGAAAACAGGGAGAGCAGGGCGTAGACGATGCTCAGATGGAGACCCGAAAGGGCCAGCACATGGGATGCGCCCGTGACGGAATAGACTTCGCGGGTGGCCGCAGAGATGGCCGAGCCGTCGCCAAGCGACATGGCCGCCACTACGGCAAAGGCCTGTCCGTCGAGCCCGAGGCTGCGGAAACGGAGCAGCAGCGAACTGCGCCACCGCAGGGCGGCAAGGCGCGCCCGACTGAAAGAGGACAGCTCCGACAGGCTTACGGAAGCCGCCGACCAACGGTCGGGATAAACAAACGCCGTGGCCACGATGCCCCGCCCTTTAAGGTATGCGACGTAATCGAAATTGGAGTCCGCAAAGTTTTCCGGCTTACGGAGCCGCGACCTGACCACAAGGCCATCGCCAACGCCTATGGAACGGTAGCGACGCTCCACGGTATCTTTCAGCAACGAAGCCCGCACCGTATGGCCGCACAAAGGGCCGGAAGCAACCAAGAGGTCGAGACGGACGGTGCGCCCGCGCTCCACTGGCTCGCCCGCAACGACGCACTCAAACGTGGCATCGCCCTCCGGGAGGACTACATCGAGGCCACGCTCCGCCTCGACAACGAGCGCACAGCCCAACAGGAATGACGCGAGGAGAAGCGCGGCGGTCTGGAGAACCGGCTTGCGCCAAAGCAGAAAGGCTGCGGCAAGCACCACAAGGAAAGCGAGGAAGCAGCCCAAACCACCAACGTAGGGCACGGATGCCCTGCCCGCGTGGATGCCCAAGGCAAGGCAAACACACAACGGCACGAGCGGATGGAGGCGGAACAGGCCATCATTGGTTTTCATGGGCAAGGGAGACAAGGCCGGAATGGAGGAAAGAAAGAAGCCGGATATTTCGCGTATCCGGCTTCATGCACATATCGCGATATGGCTGCGAGACTACAAGGCGGCCTCGACAATCCAATTGTAGACACAACTGAAGATGCCAAAGGCAAGGATGCCCGCCGTGCAAAGGGTGAGGGCGACCTTGGTGCCACCGTCGCTCCTGAACGTGGGCAGCGGGGCATCGCTGTGCTTGATATACATGGCCTTTACTATAAGCAAATAATAATAGAGGCTTGCCACGGTGTTGATAAGGGCTATGAACACCACGAAATAGGCCCAGAAAGAACCTTGCTCGGCCGCAGCCATGAACACGAAGAACTTGCTGAACATGCCTGCGAACGGCGGAATGCCGGCCAGCGAGAACAGAGCCAGCGTCATGAGCAGCGTCAACTTGGGGTTGGTGGTGTAGAAACCATCGTAACATGCCATCTTGGTGGTGCCGCCACCGCGCGTCTCCACCACGTTAATGACGGTGAACACGGCCATGTTGGCCACAACATACACCAGCACATAGTAGGTAAGGGCGGCCATTCCAAGGGCACTGCCACCGATGACAGCCAACATAATGTAGCCCGCCTGGGAAATGGAGCTGTAAGCCATGAAACGCTTCAGCTCTGTCTGGCGGATGGCAAAGAGGTTGGCAATGGTTATGCTGAGCACAATGACAATGTAAAGCAAGTATTCCCAATACTCTATCATGGGCGCGAACACCTTGGTGAGAATCACCATGAGGGCAAAGGCCGCGGCACCCTTGGACACCACGCTGAGATAGCCCGTGACGGGAGTGGGCGCGCCTTGGTAGGCGTCTGCCGTCCAGAAGTGGAACGGAACAAGCGAAATCTTGAAGCCCAAGCCGCTGAAGAAGAACACAAGCCCCATGATAGTAAGCGGCGTGCTTGCCATAACGGCGGCCACATCATCAAAATAGAGCGTGCCGGCGGCGGCGTAAATGAACGATATGCCGTAAAGCATTATTCCGCTTGAGAATGTGGCCGTAAGTATGAACTTGGCCGCACCCTCGGCAGAGTTCTTGCGGAACTTGTCGAAAGCCACTATACAGGCCATGGGCACGGATGCCATCTCAAGGCCAAGGAAGAACATGAGGAAATGGCCGGAAGACATCATCATGTACATCCCCAGCAGGGTGGAAGCCACAAGCTCATAGAACTCGCCCTCCTTGTTGCGCACGTCGGGGCGCTCCAGCCAGGGGCGTGCCATGACGCAGACAATCAACGTGCCGGCCGTGAGGATTACTTTCATCACGTTTACGGCATCGGTGGTGACGTAAAGGCCATCGAAAGCCGAAGCCGGAGCGGCGACAAGGCACACCGCCGTCTGCACGACCATGAGCGCACACATCAGCAGGCTCAACGCAGGATGCTTTTTCCCGTCCTTAAGAATCAAGTCGGCAAAAAAGACAATAACCAGAATGGCTATCAGCGTAGCCTCCGGAATCATATTAAAAAACTGACCGTAATTCATTTTACCCACTGTTTTAGAAGTTAATTACACTTAGAATCGGGCCGACAGCATCGCCAATGACATCGCTAATCCACATCGGGGCAATGCCGAGACCGGCCACGCAGAAAATGAGGCCGCACACGGCCACGCGCTCATCCCATGTGGCATCGGTCAGCTCAAGGTAGTGCGGGTCGGCCACTTTCTGGTACAATATCTTGCCAACAACACGGAGTATGTAGACTGCCGTAATCACTATGGACGTGCAGGCAATGATTGTGGCCGTGCGACGGAAAGTGTCTACGTTTTCAAACGATCCCACGAAAATGTTCATCTCGGCCACAAAGCCCGAGAAACCCGGCAAGCCGAGGTTTGCCAAACCGGCAATGACATAGCCGACGCCGAGGAAAGGCATTATCTTCATAAGTCCGCCGAGCTTGCGGATGTCGCGCGTATGGGTACGCCCGTAAATCATGCCGATGAGGGCGAAGAAGAGCGCCGTCATGAGGCCGTGGGAGAGCATCTGCAATATTGCGCCCGTGCATGAGGTCTGGGTCGTCATGAGCAGGGCGAAAAGCACGAGGCCGCAGTGAGACACCGACGAGTAAGCGTTGATGTACTTCAAGTCTGTCTGCACGCAAGCGGAGAACGCTCCATACACCACAGAGATAGTGGTGAGGATGAGGAATATCCACGCCAGCTCCTGGGCCGCGTCCGGAAGAAGATACATTGCCACACGGAAGCAGCCATAGCCTCCGAGCTTCATCAGCACGCCGGCATGGAGCATGGACACGGCGGTAGGCGCCGAAGCGTGGCCATCGGGACTCCAAGTGTGGAACGGGAAAAGCGCTCCAAGCACGCCAAAGCCAATGAAGATGAACGGGAAGAATATCTTCTGGATGTCAGGGGGTATTTGGTTGTTGGCCGCTATGTCGATGACATTCATCGTGGTCGCGCCATTGTAATAGTAGATGCCGAGGATGCCGAGGATGAGCAGTGCCGAACCGCCCATGAGCATCAGGGTGAGCTTCATGGCCGAATACTCCTTGTGACCACTGCCCCACACGCCTATGAGAAGATACATCGGAATGAGAGCGACCTCGTAAAACATGAACATGGTGAACATGTCAATGCAGATGAAGAAGCCGAACACACCGGTGGAAAGGAGCGTGAACCACATGAAGTATTCCTTGGTGAGCGGCTTCAGCTGCCAAGAGGCAAACGTTCCGGTGAAGACGATGATGGCGGAGAGAAGCAGCATGACAACAGAGATGCCATCAACTCCGACAGCGTATGAAATGTTGAGCGGCTCAAACCAAGCAACGCTGTAAGTGAACAACATCGTATCGGTGTTGCCCGACTGGCGAGCCTGTATGAAAGCGACGGTAAGCCATACGGAAAGAGCCAGCAGACAAGACGAACCGACCACCATCACACCACGCACCTGATTGAGATTGCGGGCTATCCACAAGCCCAGCAACATCAGTACGGGTATTACAACGAATAGACTTAATATACTCATTTTGTTATTATATGCAAAGTAATACTAATGTTAAAGCTACTGTACCTGTGATAAACCACACTGCATACTGGCGCACATCACCGCTCTGCCACGGACGTATGGTCTCGCCGGCCTCATTGGTTCCCCAAGCGATGAAATTGAACGTGCCGTCGACAACGTGGCGGTCGAACCATGCGACTGGGGTGGATATGCAACGGAAAATAATCTTGTGGGTCACGAACATCCACACCTCGTCCAGATAGAAACGCCTGTAAGCAGCCTCATGCAGCTTCGGGAATCTGCGCGCCAACATATCGGCAACGGGTGTCTCTTCCCCTTTGTACATGTAAGTGGCCAGACATATTCCGATGATGGCGAGCAGGGTGCTCGTCAAGGCTATAGTCCAATCAATGTGAGTGCCGAAGCCGAGGCCATTGGCCGACACGAACTCGCCGAACTCAAACACATGGAGCGTTCCGAAAATGCCTACCAACATCGTTATGGCCGAAAGCACGATGAGCGGCACTGTCATCGTCAGCGGAGCTTCATGGGGCTGGTGCGCGCCTTCGGCCTTGTGGGTCTCGTAATAGCTCTTGCCCCAGAATATCACGTAATACAGACGGAACATGTAGAACGCCGTCATGGCAGCGATGGCACTCATTATCACTCCCATCACCGGACTGAAGTTATAGCAAGCAACCAATATCTCGTCTTTTGAACAGAATCCGGAGAAGAATGGTATGCCCGAAATGGCCAGGCAGGATATGAGGAACGTCGCATGGGTAACTGGCATGTACTTGCGCAAGCCGCCCATGTACATTTTTTCGTTGGAGTGAACGGCGTGGATTATGCAGCCGGCGCCAAGGAACAGGCAAGCCTTGAACATGGCGTGGGTGAACAGATGATACATGCTTGCCATGTAGCCAAGGCCGTTGGCATCGGCATATTCCACCGTTGAATCCACCGCGCCCGTTTCACCCGGCAAGCACACGCCGAGAGACACAAGCATGAAGCCTATCTGCGAAATGGTGGAGAAAGCCAAAACACGCTTGATGTCGCTCTGGCAGCAAGCTACTGCCGCAGCGTAGAAAGCTGTAAAAGCGGCTATATAGGCTATCCAATGGAGTGCCTGCGGCGCAAACTCAACGAACAAAGGAAACAAGCTCGCAACGAGATAAACGCCTGCCACGACCATCGTCGCCGCGTGTATCAAGGCAGACACGGGCGTCGGACCCTCCATTGCGTCAGGCAGCCAGATGTGCAACGGGAACATGGCTGACTTGCCGGCACCACCAATGAACATCATGAACAACGCCATCGGCATAACCCATGCCGCGCCCGCCACACTCTTGTGCAACTCCGGCATGGCCGTAAGGTCGTAGCTGAACGTCCCCACATAGAAGCTGTAGAACAATATTCCGATGAGGAAGAACAAGTCTGCGAAACGTGTGACGATGAAAGCCTTCTTCGATGCAGCAACGGCGGAATGCAAAGGATAGTAGAACCCGATAAGCAAATAAGAGCTCACACCCACCAACTCCCAGAACAAGTACATCTGGAATATGTTTGTCGCCACGACAAGTCCGAGCATCGACATGGTGAACAAAGACAGGAATGCGTAATAACGCTGGAAACCTTTCTCGCCATGCATATACCCGAATGAATATATATGCACCATAAAACTCACCGTGGATATGACTATCAGCATCATTACCGATATGGGAGTGAGGCGGAAGCCTATCGTAAAGGTAAGGAGTTCCGAGAACCTTATCCAAGCAAAATCGAAAGCGGTGACGGTTGGAAACAAGCCGTCTGCGCCACGTCCCTCCACCAAGAAGTAATTGATGGCCGTGTAATAGCACAACACAGTTACCACAGCGAGCGAACATGTGCCTATAAGCCCGGCCACCTTATGTGACATTTTCATGCCTGCCAGCCCCAGCAGGATAAACGACAGCGCAGGCAGAAGAAGTATCAGAAATACATAACTATAATCCATAACACATTAAAATTTCATGTTTTCAATACTGTTGACCTGATCACTGTGGAAATTACGGTAGACATTAATTATTATCGCTATGGCCACCGCACTCTCGGCTGCACTCACGCCAATGGAGAAGAGCGTCATGAAGAAGCCCTCCAGCTCGCCGGGGAACAACAAACGGTTGAACGCCGCAAAGTTAATGTCCACGGCATTGAGCACAAGCTCCACTGAAATAAGCATGGCTATCAGGTTGCGGCGCGTAACGAAACCAAACACACCGATAAAGAACAGCAATGCGCTAAGCACAAAATAAGCTTCTACAGGTATCATCATTTATCCTCCTTCTCTTTTCTGGCAACAACAATGCCGCCTATAATACAAGCCAACAGGAATACGGAAATGAACTCGAACGGAAGTACATACTGGTATTTATCACTGCCGAGCAAGACCATTCCGATGGTTTCCATCGGCACTTCCACGTCAGCCACACTACAAGCCTTGTTGACAAACTGATTCTTGAGCAGCACCAATGACACAGTGGCCAAACCCACCAGTGCAACGATTGCCCCCCCAACGACGCGGTTTCCCTTAAACCTCTCAACAAGCCCTTGCAATGTTCGCTTGCTTACGAGCTGTATTGCGAAGATATACATCATCGTTATGCCGCCGGCATATATGCTTATCTGCGCCGCGCCAAGGAAAGTGTAATCAAGCAGGAAATAGATTCCGGCCACGCCTAAAAGGACGAATAGCAGGAAAGTAGCTGCGCGCATGATTCTTTTTGTCATGACACACAATATGGCGGAGCCGAGTATGACGGCCGCCAAGATGCAAAACATAACTAAATTAGCCATTTCTATTAACGTCCTCCTATTTAGTTGCAGTGTTAAACTTGCCAATTGTCAATGGTGCGCCGCCGTCAAGGATGTTTGGCAACGAGCTTTCGTAGTGTTCCTTATCCAGGTGCAGCACCAGTTTTCCACGGTCAAAGACGCTGTTCTCGAAGTCATTCGTAAACACTATCGCGTCAAAATTACAGGCGTTGACGCACAATTGACAGAACATGCAATCGCCCAGGTCATACTGATAATCCACAAGCCGGCGCTTCTTCTTGCCCTCCTCGGTGGTCACCATCTCCGAGACAATCTTTATTGTTCCATTAGGGCATACCTTCTCGCACATCGTGCACGCCACACATTTGACATTTCCGGCCTCGTCGCGCTTAATCACAAGGCGTCCGCGATGGCGCTCAGCCACATGCAGGGTAGTCTTGCGATTCTCGGGATACTGCTCCGTGCTCTTCTTGGTGAAATACTCTTTCAGAGTTACTTTCAATCCTATGGCAAGCGATTTCACGGCATCCCCTATCTCGCCAAAATATGATTTATTGTTCTCTTCCATCTTTCAAACAGTTATTAGAAGTGCCATCCGAAGGCAACTATTATTGTCATGAGAACCAGGTTAAGCAGGCAGAGCGGCATGAGATATTTCCACTCCAACTTCAATATCTGGTCAATGCGCAGGCGTGGATAAGTCCATCGAATCCACATAAGCAGCCAAACAATGGCAAAAGTCTTGCCAAGGAACCACACGATGCCCGGGATATAGTTCATTATAGCGTCAAACGCCTCTATCCCAACGTTGATTGGAGCCCATCCGCCAAGAAACACTGTCGTGGCGATGCCGGCAATCACAAACAGGTTGAGGTATTCGGCAAGATAATAGAAACCGAATCCCATGCCGCTATACTCCGTGTGATAACCTGCCGTAAGCTCGCTTTCAGCCTCCGCAAGGTCGAACGGCCCACGGTTGGCTTCAGCGTTGCCGGCCACGAGGAACACGAGGAAAGCTATGATTGCCGGTATGTGACCCTGGAATATAAGCCATTTCCACGGTCCCGTCTGCGCCTCCACGATACCCGACATCTGCATGGTGCCGGTCAAGATTACAGCCGTTATCAGGCAAAGGCCGAGCGACATCTCATACGAAATGAGCTGCACGGCCCCACGCATGGCAGAGACCACGCCATACTTATTGTTGCTACCCCAACCTGCCATGAACATTCCGAGCACGCCGATGCTCGACACTGCCGTAAGCAAGAAAATCCCGACATTGAAATCAAGGACTTCCGCGCCTTTGTTCCACGGCAGGAATGAGAACGTGCCGACAGAGGCGATTATTACCAAAAAAGGAGCCACACAATATAGCAGCTTGTCTGCCTTGTCAACAATGAAAATCTCCTTGATGAGCATTTTGAGCACATCGGCAAACACTTGGAACACGCCCCAAGGGCCAACGCGCATCGGGCCGAGGCGGCACTGGAAATAAGCGCACACCTTGCGCTCCATGAAGATAAGGACAATGGCCAGCGCCGCGTAAGCCGCAAGTATGAGCACGCCAACCACTATGCACTCGATAAGAATCGACCAGAAGTCTCCCAGTCCAAGGGTCTGGCGCAGGAGGCTGTCGAACCAAGTTGTTACTATACTAAAATCAAACATCTCGTTTAATCATAAATTAAGTTTGCAAACTAAGACCCTAACGGTCAATGTCCGGGATTACGAAGTCGAGAGCAGCTCCCGTGGTGATTACGTCGGCTACCTTTTGCCCGCGCAGCATCTCATCCATGGCGGCAACGAGATTAAGCCCCATGGGCTTGAACTTCAACCGGTATGGCGACTTGTCGCCTTTCGAGTCGAGATAGACGCCTATCTCACCGCGGCTTCCCTCGCACGACAGGAACCATTGTCCTTCCGGCACCTTGATAATCGGCTTCTGCTTCACATAATAGTCACCCGCAGGTATGTTGTCTATCAGTTGCTCTATTATGTGCACGCTCTGCTTCATCTCTTCTATGCGGATGAGATAACGCCCATACGAGTCGCACATGTCATTGGTTATCTCTTTGAAGTCCACCTTTCCATACATGGCGTAAGGATGCGTCTTGCGCACATCGTTGTGCCAGCCTGAGGCGCGACCCGTTCCGCCGGTGGCGCCATAGCTGATGGCATCGGCCTTTGACAGCGGGCCAACCGCCTTAAATCGGTTTTGCATTATCACATTGTTGCCGAACACGTCCATGTACTCCTGGAAATATGGCTTGATGTAAGCGCACAAGTCCTTAACGTTCTTGACGAAGTTGGGGTCGATGTCGTCCTGCAGTCCGCCAATGCGGTAGTAGTTCTGTATGAGCCGCCCGCCGGTGGTTTCCTCCATTACGTTGAGCACGTGCTCACGGTCGCGCATCGAGTAAAGGAAAGCGGTCAAAGCGCCAAGGTCCTGAGCGCAACATCCTATGTAAAGCAGGTGGCTGTCGAGACGCTGCAGCTCGTCCATGATGGTCCGGATGTACTGTATGCGGTCTGACAACTCGATGCCCATGGCCTCCTCGATTACGCCGCAGAGAGCGTGGCGGTTCATCATGGCACTCAAGTAGTCGAGACGGTCGGTCATGGCCAGCGTCTGCGGATAGGTGAATCTCTCGCACATCTTCTCTATTCCGCGGTGAATGTAGCCGAAGTGCGGGTATATCTTCTTTATGGTTTCACCGTCGAGCACAGTCTGAAGTCTCAGCACACCATGTGTCGAGGGGTGCTGCGGGCCAATGTTTACCACGAAGTCGTCGTCTCCAAAGAGCTTTTTCGGTGTGGCCACAAGATTTCCCTCGTCATCAAGCGAATACTCGAGTGTGGCATCTGACTCCACATCGTCTGTCAGTGTGTAGCGGTTGTTATCCGGGCTCATGTCGTAATCCTTGCGGAACGGGTATCCCTTGAAGTCGCTGCGCAAGTAAAGACGGCGCATGTCCGGGTGGCCTAGGAATTTGATTCCGAAGAAATCAAACACCTCGCGCTCCAGCAATTCAGCCGATTTCCACAAGTTGCACACAGACGGGATGACGTAATCGTCGCCGGTACGAACAGCCAACTGCTTCACTGACACCCGCTCGTGGGTGTCGGTGTTCTCCAGTATGTATATGCATCCGAGTCCTTCCTCTCCAAAATCCTCACCTACGATTGTGACGAGGTAGTCGAAATGCTTGCCATTCCTCAACCTGCCCATCTCATCGGCAAAGCTCTTATTGTCGAATACTATATTGTTCAGTTTCATATTTCCAATACCTATTATATATTATTCTGACGAAGCGTCTTTCCGGCCAAAGCCTTTAGGCACGCCATTCACAACGATGGGTGCCATGGCTGCCCGGCGTTCCTCCGCCGTCTGCTTATGGTTCACTCCACCAAAGAACTTCTCTATCTTGATTTTGCGTTGCAGCTGCATCATGCCATACATTATGGCCTCGGGACGCGGAGGGCATCCGGGAATGTAAACATCCACCGGCACTATCTCAGAAATGCCCCTCACCACGTGATAGCTATCCTTGAACGGGCCGCCGGATATGGCACATCCCCCAACGGCAATCACGTATTTCGGGTCTGCCATTTCATCGTAAAGACGCTTAAACGCCGGTGCCATCTTGTGTGTGATGGTGCCGGCGCACATTATAAGGTCAGCTTGTCGGGGGGAGTTGCGCGTCACCTCAAAGCCGAACCTCGCGAAATCATAACGCGCGCATCCAACAGCCATGAACTCAATGCCGCAGCAACTCGTGGCGAAAGTCAGCGACCAAAGCGAATTGGAACGCCCCCAGTTGATGGCCTGGTCGAGCGAGCCGAGCACCACATTTACACCTCCTTCATTAAGCTCGGCCAAGAGTTTCTCAAGAGTATCGTTGTCTTTGAACTCAGCGTAAGGGATACTCTTTATGACTGGTTTCCTTACTTCCATTCCAGCGCTCCTTTCCGCCAAGCGTAAGCCAGGCCAAATACCAATACCAGCAGGAAAAAGCCTATGCTGCAAAGAGCCAAGGCGCCAAACTGCTTAACGACTACCGCCCACGGATAGAGAAACACCGTCTCTATGTCGAACATCAGGAAAAGGATGGCGAAAAGGTAATAGCCCACGTGCAAAGGAATCCACGACGAACCCCGCGTGGGAATGCCACACTCAAACGGTTCACCCTTTACCGGATTGTACGAGCGCGGTCCTATCAGCTTGGCCACGACATACGCGCCAACAACCAATACGACAGCGGTCAAGATTACGGTAATAAACAAAGTAAAATACATAAAATATAATATTACAAATCTGTCTGCTGTAAACGGCTGCAAAGTTAGTAATTTTATTGCAAAGACATCATGTCAAAAATAAAAATGTTTTTAATCCCACCTCAAAATTAGGCGCACGAAAGGCATCCGACATGGCTCTATCATGCTTTCGCGACATTTCCGTTTGCAAAATATTAACATAACAACTGTGATAAGCATAGCGATGCCCGCCCGCATTGCCCCGCGCCATTCCCCATTCATGAGTGATAACGCACAAGCCCATCGATGGGGCTGCGCACCACCTCGCCCAACTTCACGCCCTCGGCCCCGGCGGCCTCTGACAATTCTGCCGCGTAAAAATACCCAACGGAACCTACCACACCGGCACTGAGGTCTTTACGGCCGTATGCGGCGACGTTGTTCCTGAAAAACGCACGGAAATTCTCTATCACCAGCGACCGCAGCTCCACATTGCTTATATGGCGGCGGATGAAAAGCGACATGGAGGCCAGGAAGCGGTTTGGCAACGGCTCACGATAAACACGCCTGACAATCTCTGCCGCATCAAGCCCCGTCTCCGCCTCAAAACGGTCGCGCAAGGCCTGCGATAGCCTCCCCTTGTACATCGCATTGAGCAGATTGCGCCCCAGCACGGCCCCACTGCCCTCATCGCCAAGCACATAGCCCAGTGGAGGAGTGTTGGCCACAATGCCATGCCCATCATACAGGCACGAATTTGACCCCGTGCCCAATATGCAAGCCATGCCCTCGTGCCGGCCACACACTGCCCTCGCCGCCCCCAACAGGTCGCCGCGAGCCTCGATGACAGTGACACTGGGAAACAGTCTTCCGAGCAATGTCTCGAATGCCGCCGTGAACTCATCGCGACACCCGCTGCCATAAAAATATATCGCACGCGGCTCACAACCATCCACATGCGGTAGCAACTCGCCCTCCAGAATGTTCATTATCTCGCCCTCATCCTGATGGAAAGGGTTTATGCCTTGCGTGGAGATACGCTCCAGTTGGCGTCCACCGTCGGAAACGCACCAGTCTGTCTTGGTACTGCCGCTGTCTGCTATCAATATCATTGCCGTCTCTTGTCTGATTGCATCACAAAAGTAGGCATAATCCGCCAAACAGAAAAATCCGGCAAAAGAAATTTGCCAAACGAACAGGTACACCGGCACAGCGCACAACCATGGCCTGCATGGCCGAAAGGACGTGCAGACATGGCTCACACCGCGAAACGAACCTCAACGCACAAGTAATATTTCTTGACAAAAAGCGGGAAGCCAAGCCCTACGCACCATTTCGGCTTGCAAAACGCATCATTTCGCAAGCCGAAACAGCCCGTTTTGCACCGCAAAACAGGCCGTTTCGGAAAGCAAAACGGCCTATTTAGGAAACTATCTGTAACTCAATAAGTTGCACCATCGCTTCAGCCACACGTGAAAAGCCGTCCGCGATGTGAATTTTCTTTACAAAATTGGCATCACAGCCACATGTCCGTCAACGACGCGACGCCGCTATATCCGCTCCACATGCTTCACCCCCTTCACAGTCCTCAGACGCTTGATGAGCGATTCGAGCCGCGACGTGTCTTCAAGCTTCACCACAAGATTGCCGCGAAACAGTCCGTCGTTACTGTCGATGCTTATCGAACGCAAAGTCAACTTTTCATCCTTGCTTATTATGTTTGTCAAATTGTTCACTATTCCGATGTCGTCATTGCCAATCACCCGCAGGGTAATCGAATATTTGGCTGTCCCCTTGCCGCTCCATCGGGCTTTCACTATCCGGTAACCGAACCTCTTCCGCAGCTCCGCCGCATTCGGACAGTCTTTCCTGTGGATTTTTATCCCGCCGTTTACCGTTACGAACCCAAATATCTCATCGCCGTAGATGGGCTGGCAACAGCGCGCCAACTGGTAGTCGATGCCCTTTAGGTTGCGGTCTATCAGCAGCACGTCGTCATTGTGCGCCTGGGCTTCCTCATCCGAATGGAAGCTGAACTCCTCGGCACTGCGCACCGCCTGCTCCGACCCTCCGCCTGCCTCCTTGGCCTGCAAGTCAACGTATTTGTCTATTACCGTGTTCACATCGAGTTCGCCATCGGCAATGTGCTTGTAGAAATCACTTGTCTCCTTGTAGCCCATCTTCTTGATCAGCCTGGCCATCGTGGCATCGTCAAGCTCTATTTTCCGATTCTTGAACTTGCGCTCAATCACCTCCTTGGCATATTGCCCATCCTTTATCTGGGTCTCTTTGAGTGCCAGACGCACTTTTGCCTTGGCGCGCGAGGTCTTGACTATGCTGAGCCACGCCTGCTTGGGCTTCTGCGTTGTCGACGTGAGTATCTCCACTTGGTCGCCGCTGTGCAGTTCCTCGCGCAATGACACTATCTTATTGTTAATCTTCGCGCCCGTGCAGCCGTTGCCGATTTTAGAGTGTATGTGGTAGGCAAAGTCAAGCACGGTGGCTCCCTTGGGAAACTTCAGGAGGTCGCCCTTGGGAGTGAACACGAACACTTCGTCCTCGTACAAGTCCATCTTGAACTGGTCCATCACTTGCAAGTCGTCGCTCGTCTCAAGGATGTTGCGGATATTGGCAAGCCATTCGTCAAGTCCGCCCTCGCTCTTCACGCCCTTGTAGCGCCAATGTGCCGCCACGCCGTGCTCCGCTATTTCGTCCATCCGCTCCGTCCTTATCTGCACCTCGACCCACTTCTGTTCAGGGCCGAGCACGGTTATGTGCAAACTCTCATAGCCATTTGACTTTGGCACAGACAGCCAGTCACGCAAGCGCTTGGGGTTGGGCTGGTACATGTCGGTGACAATGGAATAAGCCTGCCAGCACTGCATCTTCTCTTTGTCTATCGGAGAGTCGAGAATGATGCGTATTGCAAACAGGTCATAGATGCCCTCAAAGCCGCATTTCTGCTTCTTCATCTTCTGCCAAATGGAATGGATGCTCTTCGTGCGCCCCTTGACATGGAAGCGCAGGCCTGCGGCCGCAAGCCTTTCTTGCACGGGCACTATGAAACTCTCGATGTAAGAGTCACGCGCTTTCTTGGTGGCGTGGAGTTTCTCCCTTATCATGTAGTAAGCGTCGTGCTCAAGATACTTGAGCGACAGGTCTTCAAGCTCGCTTTTCAATTTATACAAACCCAGCTTGTGGGCCAGCGGAGCATACAGATAAGCCGCCTCCTCAGACACTTTCAACTTTGCCCCGGCGTTTTCCACATCCCGGATTTGGCGCATAAGATTCACCCTGTCGGCAATCATTATCAAGATTACACGCATGTCTTCGGCAAAAGAAAGCAGCAGGTTGCGGAAATTTTCGCTCTCCACCACGGGATTCTTCGCGTAGAGCTCGGCTATGCGCCCACGCCCATGGAGGATTCCGGCCACCGACTCGCCGAACTGCGCTTTCACCTCTTCTATCGTCACGGAGCCGTTGGCCACGCTCTGGTGCAGCAGTATGGCTATCACGGCGTCGCGCTTCAGGCCTATCTCCTCAACGACAATCATGGCTGTCTGGAAACTGAACAAAATGGGGTTGAGACCAAATATATCACGACCGACACGACCTTGCCCGACTGACTCTTTCATGCAGGCGCGAATCTTGTCCTCATCGCCGGGAAGCAACGACGCTCCCATCAATTCCTTCAGCTTGGCACACAAAAGCAGCGTATCTTCTTTTTCTTGCTTGGTAAATTCAAGTCTGTTGGTCATAATTACATGATTGTGTGTTAATATATTATTGCAAAGGTACAACTTTTACCGCATTATAATCCCAAATACATAAAAAGTTAGTATATTTGTGACGAATTAATCATAAAAGCCATATTCTATGTTATCTAAAGACGACCTGAAACAAATTGCCGAAAAAGGTATGACCGAAGAGCAAATAAATACTCAGCTGGAAGAGTTCAAGACGGGATTCCCTTTCCTGAAGCTCGAAGCTGCAGCCAGCGTCGGCCGCGGAATCATGTCCCTAACGCCCGAAGAGCGCAGCGAGCGCGAGGCCACATGGCAGAGATACAAGGAATCCGGACACAAGATAGTGAAGTTCGTGCCCGCCTCCGGAGCCGCCAGCAGAATGTTCAAAGATATGTTCGCCTTCCTCGACGCCGACTATGAAACGCCGACAACTGCGGCAGAAAAGGCATTCTTCGATGAAATCGAGCGGTTCGCATTCTATGATGAACTTGACGCTGCCTGCCTGAAAAACGAGGGTAAGGGCATAAGGGCGCTCATTGCCGACGGCAAATACAAGGCCGTGGCAGCAAACATGCTCGAAGAAAAGGGCCTTGACTATGGCAGACTTCCCAAAGGCCTGCTGTCGTTTCACAAATACCAAGACGGCGTAAGGACTCCCATGGAGGAGCACTTAGTGGAAAGCGCGCTATATGCCGCCGCCGACAACGAGGCTTTCGTGCATTTCACAGTGAGCCACGAGCACATGGCTCTGTTCAAGCAGAAAGTTGCCGACAAACAGCACCTGTACGAAAAAAAATACGGGTTGGCCTACCACGTAACCTTTTCAGAGCAAAAGCCGAGCACTGACACCGTGGCGGCAAACACGGACAACACACCGTTCAGGACTGACGACGGCCGTTTGCTGTTCCGTCCCGGCGGGCATGGCGCACTGATAGAAAACCTGAATGACATCGATGCCGACGTGATATTCATCAAAAACATTGACAACGTTGTACCGGACAAGCTCAAGGGCGACACCGTGGAGTACAAGCAAGTGATAGCCGGCGTGCTCGTGGAATTGCAGGAAAAGGTTTTTGAATACTTGCGCTTGCTCGACTCCGGCAATTACAGCCACGAACAGCTCGAAGAGATTATCAGGTTTGTGCAACACGAGCTGTGCTGCAGGAAGAATGACATCAAGCATCTTGAGGACGCTGAACTGGTGATATACTTGCGTAACAAGCTGAACAGACCCATGAGAGTGTGCGGCGTCGTGAAAAACGTGGGCGAACCCGGAGGTGGCCCGTTCCTTACATATAATTCCGATGGAACCGTAAGCCTGCAAATATTGGAAAGCAGCCAGATAGACAAAAGCAACAGTGAATATGTGGAAATGTTTGCAAAAGGCACCCATTTCAACCCTGTCGACTTGGCCTGCGCCGTAAAGGACTACAAGGGTCGGCCATTCGACTTGCCGAAATATGTAGACAAAACGACCGGTTTCATCAGCAATAAGAGCAAGAACGGCAAAGAGCTGAAAGCCCTTGAGTTGCCCGGCTTGTGGAACGGAGCCATGAGCGACTGGAACACCGTGTTCGTTGAAGTTCCCCTATCGACATTCAATCCGGTGAAAACTGTCAACGACTTGCTGCGTGAACAACACCAGTAAAACCTTTCCACATGGTCATTTGGGGGCTTGGCACATCATACAAGGATTGAGCCAAGCCCCTAATCTATAGTCAATGGTGCTCGGGAACAATGGCGAAGTACACCAGATCCTCATCACCGTCATTGAACATGGCGTGAGAATGCCCCATAGGGCAATAATGCACATCACCCGCAACAAAGGATTCAACCTCACCATCGTAACAGAAATGCCCCCTGCCACTGATGATGTAGACTATTTCGCTGTTTTGGTCATGCGAATGATAACCACTCGAAGCGCCCGGCTTCAGCCGACTCATCATTATCTTGTTCTTTCTGTCCACGTAATTGCGGGTGTCAAGTTCACCGTGCCCGCCTTTGAAATCCATTATTGCCTCTTCCGCAATCTTGTCGAAATTAATTATCATATATGAATTTTTTAATGTTGTGCCAACCATTACGCAGGCAAATGCCATGCCACGCCGAGACCACCAAGCCTGCAAGGCATTACAAGTCTTTCAGCAATATCTCACGCGAGCTTCGCAAATAGTTGCGGCGCAGCTCAAACACCCGCCCCCACTCCTTGCTGCAATGCTTACCAATCGCAAGGTCTATCCGCCACTTGCCCTGCGATTCCAGCCTGTCTATCATTATGCCCACACTCAAATTCTCAACGCTCTCAGCGGGAACGTACTTGGGCTGTTCCCCCTTTTCGTCCGAAGATACTTCCATAACTAACTGCGCATCTATCAGACTGTAGAGCAAATCGTTGACTATTCGGATTGGAATATTTGTCTCTTCACGCAATTCCATAGCCGAATAAGGCTTCAACCCCTTGTCGAAACGCTTGCAAATGCAGCTCATCATCATTGCGCACATCATCATCCTATACCGATGACTGATGTCGCTTGTCTTGGTGTTGTAGTCGTAATACTCCAAGTTCTGGTTGGTGTAGCATAGCTCTGCGCCAAACAAACATATCGTCCATGAAATCTGCACCCACAGCATAAAGAGCGGAAGAGCGGCAAACGAACCATAGATGGCGTTGTAACTCGAGACCCATATTTGCGAATTGATGTAAAACAATTGCAGCCACTGCATGGCGACACCGGCCAGAATCCCCGGCACGATGACATTGCGCACCCTTACATGTGTGTTAGGCATGAACACATACAAGCCTATAAACACTGATGACATGAGCGCATATGGGAGCAAGGCTATAAGAAAACGCTTAACAGGGCCGAGCAAAACCAAGTCGGGCAAGAGGTCCACTGCGGTCGCCATAAAGATGGAAATACCCGACGTGAGGACTATTAGGATGGGGAAAAGCAGGAGCATGGCCAAGTAATCGGTAAACGTCCGGAACAAGCTACGCTGCTTCTTGACCTGCCAGATACCATTGAACGCCGCTTCAATGTTACTGATGAGCATGAGGACTGTATAGAGCATGAACAGCAATCCCACGCCAAGAAACACGCCACTCTTTGTATGCACGAGATAGCTGTTCACGAAACCGATGAGCACGTCTGCCGCTTGTGGCTGCGATTGGAATGCCTCGCGAAACCACGTTTCTATATATTTGTTGTAGCCAAAGCCACGCGCTATGGCAAACACCACCGCCAATATTGGCACAATGGCAAGCAGTGTGGAATACGTCAGGGCGGCAGCGGCATTTACCACACGCTTTGTCGTAAAAAAACGTATGGCAAGAATCAACTTCTTCATGATTTCCAGCAAGAGAAAAAGCCATGGCGACACATCTTTCCTGGATATGTGCCAAATGCCGACCTGGATGAATTTTACTACCGCATCGAACTTATTTTTCACCGCAACAAGTATATATGATGAAAAGAAAGCAGTGCCCCTGTAAGCCGGGTTCTGTTCCGACGCAGAATAATGCGCCGGCGCCTGCCATTTATCTACACCGCATGTCGCCATGCGGCTTTAGCATTCTACCCTCCATCGGGAATTGTCGGGCGGGTAACCCTCAGCCGATGGTTTACATGAACTTGCAGCCTCCAGATAGCACAGCCCGCCGATCGCCCGGCGGCTGGTAGTCTCTTACACCACCTTCTCACCCTTGCCCCACCCAGTGGTGAGGCGGTTGTTTTCTTCTGCTAACTCCTACTGTCGCCAATAGCTTCCATTTTCAGAAGTGGAGCACCCTGCGCTGCCCGGACTTTCCTCCCGCGCCATGGTGACGCCGACGGCAGGCCGAGGCACTGCTTTCCATGAGTTAATGAGCCAAGTATGTATGCCGTTGGTCGCACCAAGGCTCCAATACCTGCAATTATATTGCAAAGATACAAATTTTCAGTGCAAAACAAAGACGAAAACGAGGAAAATCTCATAAGAGACATTCCTCCCGTCCTGTAATTCCGAGTGTTCCTTGTATATCAGCTCGGTAATTTTCAGAAGCACGACCCATTTCGTTTACATTTGTCGCAACATCGTAAAGAATTACCTTTTGAAGATTTCGGAGAAGTCTCTCCCATCCTTTTGTGGTTTCATCATGCCCACAAAA
>CAZKMT010000035.1:0-22272 GCA_964554115.1 uncultured Prevotella sp. | reverse complement strand
CGTTTCTTGCCCTTTTCCTACGGTGTTTCTACGCGACGGACAGGGTTCGGGCGGTATCTGCCCGACTTCAAGGATTCCAGAAGTTCATCTTTGTGCTTTTTCAGATAGTCGCCCAACTCCGTGGTTGACACTCCATCTACTCCACCACTGCCGTGATTGCGCTTAACTTGCAGGTACGCACGGTTAAGATTCGCCGGCAAGAGGATAAACCCCAATAGGTTTCCCCGTTCAAATTACACTTCCTTGAGGTTGTTTTCAGTCATGTCCATGAAGATCTGCACCCCCTCATGGCTTTCGCATTCCGTGCTGTCATTTTGAGGGTGGCTACCGATTGACACCGATATTTTCTGCATTCTTCCCTCCATGGAGTGACTTTCATTCACTACCCAATTGACCAATGGTTCAGTCCTTCCCCGATACGGGTAGATAAAGCATCGGGTACTATGACCTCGGCTGACTTCTTATGGCAAGCTTTACTCCGTGCTTCAATAAAAAACATCCTCCACACGTCCATAAGACCTCCCCGGTTAAGGACATCCTCTTTCCATCTTATACCTGCTTGATTTACTTAGGGCATTTCCGTATAGCTGTCGGACTTTGATTGGTTGTGTAATCTCATCCATACCCAACAGCCTTATATCAAGTTTCTTTCCGTCAGGCCGGATGTTTGCCGCTGGCTTCCTTCAGATTACAACTTGCGATGGACACTCTTGCCTTGGGCTATACACTTCCCGCTATCGAACGTGTTACGAACTTGCACCGGTTAGAGTATGCGTGCTGGGGAACACAAAAAGGCCGATGGAAGAGCATCGTCCATCGGCCTTTTTAATTATTAATGTAAGACGTTACGTAACTTACTTGATTGCTACAGTAGCGCGGCGGTTGTAAGATACAGGCGACAGGGTGTCAACACCACCAGCTGCCACAATCTCGATGTTGTCGCGGCTTACGCCCATATTGACAAGCTCGTCAGCAACAGTCTCCGCACGCTTCTGGCTGAGCTGCTGGTTGAAGCTTGCGCTACCGGTCTTGCTGTCGGCATAACCGGTGACAACAATCTTGGAATTGTTGGCCTTAGCCACCTCAACGAGATCCTTAACATTCTGCAAGTCTTTCTTGGAAGCAATCTTATACTTGCCAATGTTGAAGAATACAGAAACGGGAGCGGCCACAACTTCCTTCACAATCTTTGTCTCAGTCTTCGGCTTTTGGTTGGCCAGCATGTCTTTCAGCCTTGCATTCTCAGACTGTGCATCGGCAAGCTGGGCATTGAGAGCGTCAATCTGTCCCTGCGAGAGAGCCTTGAGAGCCTCAACATCGGGCGTCTTATTCCATCCTGTTTTGCCAATGTTGTATGTCACACCGACCTCAAGATTTGCTATTCGGTCATGTGTCTTCGGCCAACAGTCTGACGAGCCTTCGCTAAAGCCGTCAAAATCAGAGTTGAATGTCGACCACGACAAGTCAAGGTTAATCAACAACCTCTTGCTAACGCGGAAAGTATTCAGCAAGCCAAAGTTTACACCAAGTGCGTAACGATTGTAGGTCATGCTGCGTCCGACGCTTCCACCGAGGTAAGGTATGCAGTTCCAAACACGTGTCTCATTGTAGCCACAAAGCATGTTGCTGAGGTTGAAGAGCACATGCTCGCCCAATGTCCAATACTTGTTTGCATTCAAATCCGCATCCTCAGTGTACACTGTGCGTCCCCACACACCATTGAACTTTGTACGGAGACCGATGCCCGGAGTGAACCACTTACCTACGGCAACAGAGAAACCAAGGTTTCCGCGGAAGCTCTTAAAAGGAGACTTCGAGAATCCCTCCCCTACTTCCTCATTGCTATAGAATGCACTTCCAACGAAGTTAGCCTGCACAAACCAATTGCTCCAGAATGAGTTGGTCGAAACGCTGTACTTCAGCTCGGGTACAGTAGATTCGTTGTCCTGCGCCATACCCGAAACACAGACACCGGCAAAAGCCAGCATAATCAATAATCTTTTCATACCTAATTAATTTTATATTTAAAGAACATTCGTCCGTTCACATATCGCTGTTGCCCAATTGTATTTCAAATGCAAAAGTAAACAATTACATTTAATTCGCCAAACAAACATGACATAAATTATAATTTTTCCGAAAATTGTCACAGTTTATACTATGATTCGCACAACAAACTTCCTATTACAACGTTTGTTCACAAATAAGCACATTTAAGCATTCTATTGAAGTTTCTTCCCGGAACCGCTTCGTGCGGCAAAAGCAGCCAGTAATCTTATTGCCGCATGAATGGCCGCCCATAGTCACAAGAAGCCGGCTGATGCCGCAAAAGATTCCTTTGTCGCAAAGAAACGAATGGCAAACGACGATTACGCAGGGCATGGGACAGTAAAGAATGTTTACAGACAAGAGACACGCAGGGCAACGGCCGCCGATTCGCATTGCGAAATGACCCGTTTTGGGGCACGAAACGGCCTGTTCCGCACTCCAAAACAAGCCGTTTTACAGTCCAAAATAGCACGTCTTGCAAACAAACTGAAAACCAACGACTTGCGACATGCCCTAAAATGCGGCGGCCGGACCGTGGGCGTTGCGAAATATCTTTACAAAATAGCACGCTTCCGCAGCAAAGCAGGCAAGCGAAGAGAACAGTGTGAACCCTACGCCGGGAACATTGCGGGCATCCGACACATTATTGCAAGGATGCGGTCACCCCACTCTAATCCAAGAGCCGCTCTATATCGCGTTGCGGCAGGATACCGACGATGGGCTTCCCATCCGGCGCATAGTTCACGTTTGAACAAGCGAAAAGCTCATTTACAAGGCTCTCCATCTCACCATTTTCCAACACCTGTCCGTAAGGAATGGCCATGCTACGTGCCATGCTGAGAGCAAGCGACTTGTGAATATCCTCAAGCGAACCTGAACCTTTGTCGATGGCATCGCTCACCATCGTATGCAGCAGCTCCCCGTAGTCAAGTCCGTCAATGCCGGCTGGCACGCCGTTGACTGCGTAACTGTGCTGTCCGAGGTCGGCAAGTTCGAAGCCCATAGACTCAAGTTCCGGCAAAAGCTTGTCAAAGACGACGGCCTCTGACGGCGAAAAGCGCACGGCTTCGGGGAACAACACTCGCTGTGAGCCCGCCACCCTACGCTCAATCCGGTCGAGACACCGCTCATAACGAATGCGCAAGTCAGCACGGTGCTGGTCGATAATCATCAGCCCCGACTTCACTGCCGTCATGACATATCGCCCCTTATACTGGTAATGGGCGGGCGATTTGTCTTCTATCATGCCAACCGGAGCAATGCCGTCGGCACCATCCGGCACATTGCCATCGACGCCTCCTTCGGCAGGACGCGCGCCAAACAAGTCAACGCCGCCCACATCGCCATCGGCGGGCACTGTGTCGTACAGTTGCTCCCAGCCTTCGGGCGCAGCGTGACGGCCTCCATGCGGCTTAAACGGATTGTATGACGGATTGTATGACGGCATGGGGGGCACCGCAGCATCGTCAGCAGAGCCGAACACGGGAATGTCGGGCTTGCCCTGAGTGTCAAAATCTATTGACGGAACATCGCAGAAGCGGCCTATGGCATCCTTAACCGCCGCCGTAAGTATCTGCCATATAGCCTGTTCGTTTTCAAATTTTATCTCGGTCTTAGTGGGGTGTATGTTCACGTCGATGTCTGCCGGGTTCACCTCCAAGTAAATAAAATACGGAACGAGCATTCCGGTGGGAACAAGTCTGTCGAATGCATTCATCACAGCCTTATGGAAATAAGGGTGCTTCATGTAGCGTCCATTGGCGAAGAAATACTCATGAGCACCTTTCTTGCGCGCCGATTCCGGTTTGCCCACAAACCCGCTGACACGGCAAATGGCAGTGTCTACGTCTATCGGCAACAAGCTGTGGCTTATGCGCCGCCCGAAAACGTCGGCGACGCGCTGACGCAAGCTCCCGGCACGCAGGTTCATCACTTCCGCACCATTGCTGTGCAACGTAAAGTTTATGCCCGGGTAGACGAGCACTATGCGCTCGTAAGCTGCCACGATGTTGTTAAGCTCTGTAGCATTTGTCTTGAGAAACTTGCGGCGCGCGGGCACGTTGAAGAAAAGATTCTCCACCATGAAGTTGCTCCCGACAGGGCACGACACAGGCTCTTGCCCCACTACACGCGACCCCGAGATGGAAATGTGGGTGCCCACGTCGCTGCCTTCCATCCTGGTCTTCAGTTCCACCTGCGACACAGCCGCTATCGAGGCAAGGGCTTCGCCCCTGAACCCCATGGTGCGCAAGGCAAACAAATCGTCGGCATTGCGTATCTTCGACGTAGCGTGGCGCTCGAAAGAAAGGCGCGCGTCTGTTTCCGACATGCCCACACCATTGTCTATCACCTGTATGGACGTGCGACCCGCATCGACCACCAACACATTGATTGTGGTGGCACCGGCATCTACGGCGTTCTCAACGAGTTCCTTTACCACCGAGGCGGGACGCTGAATCACTTCACCAGCTGCTATCTGGTTTGCCACTGAATCCGGCAACAGCTGTATAACATCACTCATAACTGCATTCCTCCATCATTTAAAAACATCAGGAAAGAAGATAGCGCAGGAGCGCCACCAACATTATTATGACAAAAAACATGATGCCCGAAGGCACGCGCCGGACGCCCGCCGCCTCACATTCTTTCCGCCTGCGCAAGTGTTTGGTGCTGTCTGCAAAGACACCCCGCAGATTGTCTGCACAACGTGTGACAGGCACCGACATTCCCAACTCGCGCCTGGCGCGCTCTTCCACTGCCTTGAGACGCGCTTTCCGCTCGTCATAATAAATAAACTTATGGTTGAAGCCACGGGGCTTGCGCGTCCAGAATAGTTTCATTTGCCATCCTCCCGCTCTGCCACCGCTTCTTCCGCATCATCACTTGGCGCCAATACTGACGCGCCGACATCGGGCTGCGCCCCATCGCCGCGATCCGGAGAGCCGCCACCACCCGCCGGGATAGAGTCGGCAGGCAGGCTTACGGCATCCGTTTCCGCCGCTTGCACAGTGTCGGCGGGAAGCGACATGGGCGGGAAAGCCCCAACGCCCACGCCCGATTGTCCGGGCACTATGGAATCGGCGGGCGCGACAGACACAGTGTCGGATGGCACTATCGCCGCAGAATCGGCACTGTACCGTCCCCGCGAACGCGACGACATTGAGTCGACCAAGGCGGCCTTGCCGGCTGCGATGGCCGCCGCCCGGAGAGCCGCGGCTTCCTCGGCCGGCGTGGCGCTCATGGCCGTAGTGTCGTCTATGGCCGTTGACGCTCCGGCTATGCGCTGCAAAGGAGCCTCCTTGCGCTTCACCTCTTTCAATTCCGTACCTGCCTTCTTGCCACGCCAGTTGAATATGTCTTCCTTGTTCAACGGTCTCACATAATCAAACCACACGTAATTGGGCAGGAAACGCCTGTAAGGAGGAATCTGCGACATCGGGTACAGTGTGCCCTCAGCCTTTGGCATCCACACTTTCTGCATCTTGCGCTTCTCGAAAAATATCTTCAGCTGCGTGGTTTCCGTGTAATTAAGGCCTATCAGCGAACTGTCGCTGTCGTCCACCGGGTAATAGACCACGAGTACGTTATCGTTGGCTTCGGTCTCAGATATATCACCATTATTGAAGAAAGCCAACATCTCATCAGACGACACTTGGTTGAAGTTCACCAAGTCTGGCATCTGCTCCACAGACAATGCCTGCCCTATCACATGCACACGGTCGACGGTGGAATTCTTCATGTACACCTTTATCACCTCGCCAAGGACTTGCTGGTTGTCGCTCCATGCAATGGGATCCTTATACATCGTAAGGCAGGAGTCGGCTGTATTGTACACCAGCGAGTCGCAAACGGCCTGCACATCCGCCCTGTAAGCCCTGACCTTGTTGTACGCATGCACCATGCGATATACAGAGTCAGTGTTGATGTTGAACGTAAATATCTTGAAAGTGTCGGCGTGCATGTAAAGAGAGTCACGCTGCGAGAAGTCTATGGCCACGGCCCTTTTCGTTGCCATCCCATATCCCGTGTTCTCCTCGTACCAATAATAATCGCACGTCATCATGTTCTTGTTCACCGAATCCGTGTAGACCACGTTGCCAAACGCCTCGCTCGTACCGAGATTGCTGTCGTAGTAGATGCTGTCGCCCACCATGCTCCGCCCCTTGTCAGTCACAACCGAACGGTCGAAGAGTTGCGAATAATCCAGATCGGTATTGTAATAGCCATCTTCAGTGTAAATGTGGCTTGTGCCCGAAGTGATATCCGACGGCCCGACGGCGTGCGCTATCGACGTGTCCGTGTTGTAATACAGCGTGTCGCTGGTCAGAAAGAATTTCTTGTTGTTCAGCCTCACGTCATAATTGAACACAGCCTGCTTCGTCTCCGTGTAATACTCGCCCCAATCAGACGTAAGCTCACTGTCGCTATCCACAAGTTTCCCTCCCTCAAAAAAATAGCCCACATTATAAAGGCGGTCAAAGTTCAGGCTGTCAGTGTATAGCGTTGAGTTTCTGTGCTTGAGCACCACGTTGTAGCGCGCTTCCGCCATAAGCTCGTCTCCATCGTAAAAAGCGTAGTCGCTGAAGAGCGACAACGTGTCGCCCTGATACATTCTCACATTCCCGAACGCCTCAAACGAGTTGGACTTTTCATAGAAATGCGCACTGTCGCAATACAGTGTCGCTCCCTTGTGACTGAACGCCACGTTGCCGTCAAGTATCTGCGCGTCACGATTTCTGGACCTGTCATAGCTCAGTTCATCGGCATGTATCAAATAGACGCGATCCGGCGCATCATCTTGCCCGTCCGCATCGTGCTGTTGTTGGTATGCCGGACTGGCTGTGCCTACCCCCAACAGGCATAGAACCATCGACAAGGCTGTCCCGCGCCCGCCGGGCAATAAGCCTGCAAGAGACTTCATCTTCATCTTATCCAGCCTTGGTACACGAACTTGCAGTCTTTGTACCTGTCGTTCAACTTGACATAAGTGCTTTTTATCTTATTGACGACCCATTCGTGAATGGCTTCTTCCTTGCGCTTGTTGAGCACCACTTCCTTCATCACCTGGAAGTCTTCCGTAATGGTTGCCTTGTGTCCGTCCACTCTGCTCTTCAGCTTTACTATGGCGCAAACGGTCTTTCCCCTTGAATTTATCATTGTAAACGGAGCGGAAATCTCGCCCACAGCCATCGTGTCCACCACCTTGGCCACCTCAGCCGGCAGGTCTTGCATCCTGAACTTCGACGTGCGCATGTTCTGCGTGACGTTTGCCATCAGCCCGTGGTTGCTGCGCGTGTCCTTATCGTCAGAGATTACCGTCGCACCATCCTCAAACGTGAACAATCCGTTAACGATGTCGGTGCGGATGGAATCGAGCCTAAGCAGCGACCTGTTGACGGCCTCATCCGAAATCTGCGGCTTAAGAAGTATGTGGCGTACCTTTATCTTGTCGCCCCGTTTGTCGATAAGCTGTATGATGTGGTAGCCAAACTCAGACTCCACAATCTTTGACACCTTGGTAGGATCGGTAAGGTTAAAGGCCACAGTGGCGAACGCGGGGTCAAGCATACCACGCCCCGTGTAATCCAGTTCACCGCCCGCACGCGCAGACCCCGGGTCTTCGGAATAAAGCCGCGCAAGCGTAGAGAACGAGGTCTCGCCACTGTTTATGCGGTCTGTAAACGAGCGCAACTCATCTTTAATCCTATCTATTTCTGTCTGTTCTATTTCCGGTGTCTGCGTCAATATCTGCACTTCAACCTCCGTAGGAACAAATGGAATGCTGTCCACGGGCAAATCTCTGAAGTAGCGGCGCACCTCTCCAGGCGTAACCTTTATGTCCTCCACCAACTTGTCGCGCATCCTTTGCGTTGTCTGCTGGTCGCGCACCACATCGCGCAATTCATTGCGTATCTGGGTTATGCTCTGCTTCTTGTATTCTTCCAACTTCTCGCGTGAGCCTGCCTGCTGAATCCAATAGTCCACGTAGTTGTCCACTTGCGACTGCACCTCGGCTTCCGTAACCTCGATGCTGTCTATGGCCGCTTGATGCAAGAAGAGCTTCTGCACAGCCAACTGCTCGGGTATAACGCAGTCCGGGTCGCCGCTCCACCGCACGCCTTCCTGAGCAGCCTGCATCCGCATCGCCTCGACTTCCGACATGAGTATAGGCTCATCGCCAACCACCCATATCACCTCGTCAACCACGTTGCGCTCCACGCTGTCACTCTTGGCAACGGCTTCGTCCTGAGCTGCCGCCGGCAAAGCCATCCACGCTGACAGTGCCGCCATGCACAAGCATAGTCTGCCCTTTCTTTCCATCATCGTATTGATTACTTGTTGTTTACTGTCTTCAAAACGTCATCGTACACTTCCACCGGATACTTCTTCCGCAACTCGGCCACCCACTCTTTTTCAAGCTCATCCTGATAATCGGCAGTCACAAGTCCACGCACATCGGAATATTCTTCCGGGCCTTTCTTGAGTAGTTTCCCATACACGGCATCAATGGGATAGTCGTTTACAGGCGTCACAGTGGTGTCTTTCTTGAACACCTCGCGGTCGATGAGCGCGTTGTCGCCCTTCTTGAAGATGCCTTTTTCCACACGTATGCGCAGCACGGAATCACTGTTGAACGTTGTCCGCAATGCCTCCGCCCATTTGCTGAAATCAAGTTTCTTCACACAATCCCTCACAGCCTTGACATCGGCCGGGTCTTTGACATGGTAAGCCATGCCCTTATACCGCGGTTCGCTCCACGAATAGCGTTTCTTGTTTTTCTTGAAGAAAGCCTCCAGACCTGTTGTATCCTTGGCCGCCTTGTCCCACACGCTGCGGTTGCTTATCTCATAAAGCAACAGGCCGTCATGATATTCGCGGATAAGGTTCTTCAAATCGGAGTCCTGAGCCATAAGCGAGTCTGCGCGCATCTCCAAGACTTCTTCACGCGTGAGCCTGCCTCCGGACTGCCCCACGATGGTGTCAATCTTCGCCATTGCTATGCGCTCGCGCACGTTGCGCCGCTCCAAGAAGCCCAATATGTTGGTGCGCAACGAATCGTAAGGTTCCAACTGCTTATGTCCCTCCATAAGAATGATGTGATAACCGGCCGGCGAAAGAAAAGGCTCGCTCATCTCGCCATCATTAAGTGAATAGGCCACATCTTCAAACTCCTTGAAAGTCTGGTTAGGTCCTATCCAGGAGAGCTGTCCACCGTTACGTGCCGACCCACGGTCTTGCGAGAAACGCTGTGCCATGTCGGCAAAATCGGCACCCGCCTGCAACGCGCCATAGATGGAGTCTATGCGTGCCTTGACCTCCGCCTGCTCCTCAGGCGTGGCCTTCTGGCTCAGATATAAGAAGATGTGTGCGGGGCGCACCAAACCCTTTGTGCCCACGGCGCGCTTCGTGTTTTCATACACGCGGCGCGCTTCTTCCTCCACATCGTCATCCGTAACAAGCGTGGGCCGTATCTGCTGGTCGCGGTACTGTGAAAACTCAGCCTTGAATGACGACAAGGTATCGAGCTTGGCATCGAGAGCCGCAGCCACTTTCAGCTTATAGTTCACGAAGAGCTCCACATACTCCTCAACAGTCTTCTTGTCAACCACGCCCTCGGCATTGTTTTTATTGTAAGAATATTCAAACTCGGAGCGCGCCACCGGCACGCCGTTGATGGTCATCACCGTCGGGTCGTCTTGGGCGAAAGCCGCAATGCCCGCGACGAGCAGTGAGGCAATCAGTGTTCCTTTCTTCATCGTTATATTGTCTTGTTTAGTCATTCGGACGCGAATAGTTGGGAGCCTCGCTCGTTATGGCAATGTCGTGCGGGTGGCTTTCGAGCACTCCGGCACTTGTGATGCGCGTAAAGCGCGCCTCGTGCAGGCGTTCGATATTGGCGGCACCGCAATAGCCCATGCCCGAACGCAACCCGCCCACGAGCTGATATATCACCTCTTGGACTGTACCCTTGTAAGGAACACGCCCGGCGATTCCTTCCGGCACGAGTTTCTTTACATCGTTCGTGTCGCCCTGGAAATAGCGGTCCTTGGAGCCGTTTTTCTGTTCCATGGCCTCGAGCGAGCCCATGCCGCGGTAGCTCTTGAATTTTCTACCATTGAATATGATTGTCTCGCCAGGGCTTTCCTCCGTGCCTGCCACGAGAGAACCTATCATCACGCAGCTGCCGCCGGCGGCCAACGCCTTCACCACATCGCCCGAATAGCGCAGTCCGCCATCGGCAATGATGGGCACGCCCGTTCCTTTCAACGCGCTGTACACATCGTAGACGGCTGACAACTGGGGCACGCCCACGCCTGCAACCACGCGCGTGGTGCAGATGGAACCCGGCCCGATGCCGACCTTCACGGCTGCCGCGCCGTTGTCAACGAGCATCTTGGCGGCCTCGCCGGTAGCCACATTGCCTACCACTATATCCACGTTCGGGAATGCCTTCGTGGCCTCCACGAGCTTTTCGATAACGTATTTCGAGTGGCCGTGGGCAGTGTCGATGACTATTGCGTCGGCACCGGCATCCACGAGAGCCTGCATACGGTCGAGCGTATCGGCGGTGACACCTACGCCAGCGGCCACACGCAGTCGTCCTTTCTCGTCCTTGCAGGCCATTGGCTTGTCCTTGGCCTTTGTTATGTCCTTATATGTTATAAGCCCCACGAGGTGGTTTTCCTTGTCCACCACGGGCAGTTTCTCTATCTTGTTCTCCTGCAATATCTGCGCGGCGGCGGCCAAGTCGGTCTGTATGTGCGTGGTTACAAGGTGGTCTTTCGACATCACATCGTCAATCTTGCGATCCAAGTGACGCTCGAAGCGCAGGTCGCGATTGGTGACTATGCCCACGAGGTGGTTTTCCTCGTCCACAACGGGTATGCCGCCTATGTGGTATTCTGCCATCATGTCGAGGGCATTCTTCACGGTGGAGCCGCGCCGAATGGTCACGGGGTCGTAAATCATGCCGTTCTCTGCCCGCTTCACTATGGCCACCTGGCGTGCCTGCTCTTCTATAGCCATGTTCTTGTGTATGACGCCTATGCCACCCTCACGCGCAATGGCAATGGCCATCCGCGCCTCGGTTACGGTGTCCATGGCAGCTGTCACAAAAGGCACGTTAAGCTCAATGTTGCGCGAGAATCTTGTCTTAAGTTCTACCGTCTTTGGCAACACATCAGAGTAAGCCGGGATTAAGAGGACGTCGTCGAAAGTCAAACCGTCCATTACGATTTTATCTGCAATAAATGATGACATATTTGGTATTGTATAAAATTATTGCGTGCAAATTTATCACTTTTTTTCCACATAGCGGATGTTACCCCGTCATTTTCTTTTTACGTTAACACGATTTATGCCCTGTCCGTGTTTGACGAACCGCATTCCTGCAGTTGCCCGCCAAGATGCGACATACACAAGGCCGATATGGCACACAACTGCCGACAGTCGGCCCGGCACAACACGGCAACAGGCAGTGGCAGCGTGTGGTTTTGTAAAGATATTTCACAATTGCAACCTAGCCTTGGCCCATCGCGCGCCCATCATCGTAACCATCTGTTTTCCAGAGCGTTTGCCACACAGGCCGTTTTATCATGCGAAATGGGGCGTTTCATCGCCCCAAACAGGCCGTTTCGCCGCATGAAACGAGCTGTTTTGCAAGGCAAAACGGGCGACATCACGTCATGCCCAGCCATTTTGTAAAGATTATTCAAGTCTCACGGGTCGCCTGCACGATGCCACGCTCGCGCTCCATGAACAGAAGCTGGGCCTCGAGCATTTCCATCCGTGGCATCAAACAGCCCGCCTTGCGCGCCTCTTCTATCGGGCGCGTGTAAAGATAGTGCACCTCCATGGGGCGTCCACAATCCCAGTCGAGCTTCATGCTGGGCGAATAGGGCGGCATACGGTGCGTCATCGCCATCATCTTTTCGGCATAGGCACCATCCACACCGGCAACGCCGCAGGCCAAGGCAGCGGCAGATACCTCGTCCATCAGGCTGCGCACGAGTTTCTCGGCCGGGCCGGTCACTATCAATCTGTCGGTGGTTGTGCCCAAGACAACCGACAGACCGTTGAACGGCATGTTCCACATGGCCTTGCACCAACGTGCCTGCCCATAGTCGGCCACGGTGGCCTTTATTCCCGCAGTGGCCAAGTCTGCCAGCAAACCGTTCATCAGCCAGATGTCGCGGCACGAGTAATTGCCTATGGTGAGCGCACCGTTCGACATGTGGCTGATATGCCCCGGAGCCGTCTTCGCCGCGCAGATATAGGCCAGTCCGGCGGCTATCTGCGCCTCCGGCAGCGCGTCCTGCAGGTCTGCCTCAAGGCCGATGCCGTTCTGAATGAGCACCACCAAGGTGTGGCTGCCGAGCAACGGACGCAACAAGCGCGGCAGCGTGTGGTTGACCGTGGACTTGAGCGCCACGAGCACCACATCACACTGCGGCATGGCGGCGATGTCGCGGTAAGCCTTGGGACGGGCTATGACAAACGATTCACGCCATGAGTCCACCACAAGTCCGTGCTCACACACATGGCCATAGTCACTGTGGAGCAAGAAATGCACATCAAACCCTGCCTTGGCCAGCATACCTCCATAATACCCTCCGACGGCTCCGGTGCCTATCACAGCATATCTCATCTTCAAAACACATTAAAACCTCACATTGTTTATTAACGGACGCAGGAGCGGCAATCCTCCGCAGAATCGCCACAGCAAGCTCCGACACACGCCACACTCCATCCCTCCGCGCGGCGCAACGCCACGCCGGCACGTCCATGCAGCGGCATGTATCCTGCAAAGATACACATTTTATTCCCGCAAAAAATCCTTTTATCGAATAAAAAGCGTATCTTTGCACAGTTTATTCTATATCTACATATTTTGAAACACAGGGAATTAAACCTTTTGAGCCACATACAATGCCCTGACGACTTGCGCAAACTGGACTTTGACCAGTTGCCCGAAGTATGCGAAGAGCTGCGCCGCGACATTCTCGCCGAACTGTCAGTGAACCCCGGCCACCTGGCTTCGAGCCTCGGCACGGTGGAACTGACCGTAGCACTGCACTACGTCTACGACACACCAAAAGACAAGATAGTGTGGGACGTGGGCCACCAAGCTTACGGCCACAAGATTCTGACAGGCCGCAGAGATACGTTCTGCACCAACCGCAAGCTGCACGGCCTCATGCCATTCCCCTCGCCGCTGGAGAGCGAATACGACACTTTCGTATGCGGGCACGCCAGCAACTCCATCTCGGCCGCATTGGGCATGGCCGTGGCGGAGAAGCGGAGAAGCCAACATGGAGGATGCCCGGCGGGGCGCAACGGCACGGGGCGGCACGCAGAGCGCAAGGTAGTGGCCGTCATCGGCGATGGGGCCATGAGCGGAGGACTGGCTTTCGAGGGACTCAACAACGTGTCATCGACCACAAACGACATCCTTATCGTGCTCAACGACAACAACATGAGCATCGACAGGAGCGTAGGAGGGATGAAGCAATACCTCATCAAGCTACACACAAACAAGACGTACAACGCACTTAGGTTCAAGGTATCGCAATGGCTGCGCTCGCGAGGTTACCTCGAGGACGAGCGCCGCAAGGGGCTAATCAGGCTGGGCAACGCGCTGAAATCGGCGTTCAGCCATCAACAAAACATATTTGAAGGGTTGGACATCAGATATTTCGGACCTTTCGACGGACACGACGTCAGAGAATTGGTGTACGTGCTCAGACAACTGAAAGACATGAAAGGGCCGAAGCTGCTCCACCTGCACACCATCAAGGGCAAGGGTTACCGCCCGGCAGAAAAGGCCGCCACGATATGGCACGCGCCCGGCCCATTCAACGTGAGCACAGGCGAACGCATCAGTAACAATGCGCCCGGACAGCCCGCCAAATACCAATACGTGTTCGGGCAGACGCTGCTCGAACTGGCGAAAGCAAACCCGCGGATAGTGGGCGTGACACCAGCCATGCCCACGGGCTGCTCCATGAACATCATGATGGAGGCCATGCCCGACCGCGTGTTCGACGTGGGCATAGCCGAAGGCCACGCCATCACGTTTTCCGGCGGCATGGCCAAAGACGGCTTGCAACCGTTCTGCAACATTTACAGTGCCTTTGCACAGCGCGCTTACGACAACATAATACACGACGTGGCCATACTGAAGCTGCCCGTGGTAATCTGCCTCGACCGCGCCGGCCTTGTGGGAAAAGACGGTCCGACGCACCACGGCGCGTTCGATATGGCCGCCCTGCGCGCCGTGCCGAACCTCACCATAGCGTCACCCCTCGACGAACACGAGCTGCGGCGACTGATGTACACCGCCCAGCTGCCCGGCAAGGGGCCGTTCGTAATACGGTATCCGCGCGGCAGGGGAGTGAAAGCCGACTGGCATTGCGACTTGGAAGAAATAGCTGTGGGCACAGGACGCCGCCTGAAAGACGGCACCGACGTGGCCGTGCTGACCATCGGCCCAATAGGCAACGAGGCCGCGGAGGCCATCGCAGAGGCCGAAGCTGAGCGCAAGGGCTTCTCCGCCGCCCTTTATGACATGCGCTTCCTCAAGCCGCTCGATGAAAGACTGCTCAGCGAGGTGGCAGCGCGCTTTGACCGCATTGTCACCGTAGAAGACGGCGTTCGCACCGGCGGCATGGGCTCAGCGGTGCTCGAATGGATGGCCGACCGCGGCCATGCGCCGCACATCGTGCGCATGGGGCTGCCTGACTCGTTTGTGGAGCATGGCACAGTAGAGCAACTGAGACACATTGCCGGCATCGACAAACATGCCATAAAAGCCGCCATACTAAGCGCAAGCGGCAACGGCAGACCGACAGACTCACCACGACATACACCATGAAGATTGTAATAGCCGGCGCGGGAGCAGTGGGGACGCACTTGGCCAAGCTCATGGCAAAAGACCATCAGGACTGCGTGCTCATGGACGAAGACGAGAACAGCCTCGACGGACTGGACGCCGAATACGACATCATGACCATGAGGGGAGCGTCAACGAGCATCAGAACGCTAAAGAAAGCGGGCGTGCAACACGCCGACCTTTTCGTGGCCGTCACGCCCGACGAGAGCCACAACATGACTTCGTGCATCATGGCACACGCCATCGGAGCCAAGAAGACCGTGGCGCGGATAGACAACTACGAGAACATGTCGCCCAAGCTGTCGCCATTCTTCAAGAACTTAGGCATCGACTCGATGATATACCCCGAGGTGCTTGCCGCCACCGACATCAACAACGGCCTGAAGATGAGCTGGGTGAGGCAGCGCGTCGACGTGCATGGCGGGGCACTTGTGCTGCTCGGCATCAAACTGAGAGCCTCATGCGAAATACTCAACCAACCACTGCGCGACCTATGCGGTCCCGAAGACCCTTACCACATAGTGGCCATCAAGCGCGAAAGCGAGACACTGATACCCGGAGGCAACGATGAGCTTAAGCTCAACGACCTGGCTTACTTCATGACAACGAAAGAGTATATCCCATACATCAGGAAGATTGTGGGAAAGGAACAGTATGCCGACGTCAAGAATGTGATTATAATGGGAGGCAGCAAGACAGCGGTAAGAGCCGTGCTTACAGCTCCGAAAAATCTCGGCATAAAAATTATCGAGACCGACGGGAAACGCTGCGAAAGGCTCAACGAGCTGTTGGCGGGCACCGACGCCATGATAATCCACGGCGATGGCCGCGACATAGGCCTGCTCATGGAGGAGGGAATCAAGAACACTCAGGCTTTCGTGGCATTGACAAGCAACGCTGAAGCCAACATCTTGGCTTGCCTCACGGCCAAACGGCTGGGCGTGAGGAAGACCATCGCAATGATTGAAAACCTCGACTACGTGGACATGGCGGAGGAACTCGACATCGGAACTATCATAAACAAGAAGACCATCGCGGCCAGCCACATCTACCAAATGATGCTTGAGGCCAAGGTGAGCAACCTGCGCTCGCTGATGATGGTAGACGCCGACGTGGCCGAATTTACCGCCGAGGCTGGCGCGCCCATCACGAAGAAGCAGGTGAAAAACCTCGGCCTGCCATTCGGCGTGGCCATCGGCGGCTTGGTGCGCAACGACATCGGGATGCTCGTAAACGGCAGCTCACAGATAATGGAGGGCGACACGGTGGTGGTATTCTGCCACGAACAGAAGATGAACAAGGTGGAGAAATACTTCAAGCGGGCCTCATTATGGTGAATTTCGGCATCATCTCGAAAATCATCGGCCAGCTGCTCTTTCTCGAAGCGGGCATGATGCTGTCGGGCTTCATCCTTGCTCTGTGCTACCGCGAGGACGACATGATGGCTTTCCTCATATCAATGATATTCACCTTATGCGGCGCATTGACGCTCAAGTACTTCGGAAAGAATGCCGGAAACGAGCTGAATCGCCGTGAGGCTTACCTCATGGTAGCACTCACATGGGGCGTGTTTTGCGTATTCGGAATGATGCCATTCCTCATCAGCGGCTACATCCCAAGCGTCACCGACGCTTATTTTGAAACGATGTCTGGCTTCACCACCACCGGCGCCACGATACTCGACGATGTGGAACGACTGCCACACGCCATGCTGTTCTGGCGCGCCCTGACCCAATGGATAGGCGGACTGGGCATCGTGTTTTTCACCATCGCCATATTGCCTTCGATTGTCGGCGGCAGCGTAAGAGTGTTCGCAGCGGAATCCTCCGGCCCGATGAAATCAAAGATGCACCCCCGGCTGAGTACCGACGCCAAATGGTTATGGATGGTTTACCTCGCCCTCACCGCAGGCTGCGCCGTCCTTTTCAACGTTGTTGGCATGGAGCCGTTCGACAGCGTGTGCTATGCCATGTCGATAGCCGGCACGGGGGGATTCGCCACGCACAACGACAGTCTGGCACACTACGGTTCAAACGCAATGGAATACATCGCCACTCTGTTCCAGTTTCTTGCCGGAATGAACTTCACCTTAATATATATCGTAATCTTCAAAGGCAAGTTCTCCGGGCTGTCAAAGAACTCCGAGTTCAAATTCTATTGCTTGGTGACAGCTGTCTCAACCGCCATCATCATGTATCTCTTGGCAGACCGCAACGGATACGACATGGAACGAGCTTTCAGATGCGCGCTTTTCCAGGCCGTGACATTCATAACCACCACGGGGATGTCTAACGACAACGCCGGAGCGTGGCCTCATTTCTCGTGGGTTGTGCTTGGGGTCTGCATGTTCACGGGGGCATGCTCCGGTTCCACCAGCGGCGGTTTCAAGTGCATCCGCGGGGTAATGATTCTCAAGATAATGCGCAATGAGTTACGGCAGATACTGCACCCCAACGCCGTGCTGCCCATAAAGATGAACGGACACAACATACACACAGCCAGAGTGCCGTCGCTGCTGGCATTCTTCGCGACATACATACTGACATGCCTTGTGGCGGCCACCATCTTAATCATCTCCGGAGTGGACGACACGAACGCCATAACAATAGCCCTGAGCACCATAAGCAACGTGGGGCCAGCATTAGGCGACACCATAGGGCCTGCCATGTCGTGGGGCGCGCTGCCCGAAGGAATAAAGTGGTTCTGCGCGCTCCTGATGCTCATCGGCCGCCTCGAAATAATGACCGTACTCGTATTGTTCACGCACAGCTTCTGGAAAGAAAACTGAAACAACAATCATAACACAATCATGGCACATATATTCAAATTCAAACCACTGCTCAAACAAACGATATGGGGCGGCAACCGCATTGTTCCGTTCAAGCGTTTGGACTGCAAAGTGGCAAACGTGGGCGAGAGTTGGGAGATTTCCGGTGTCACGGGTAACGAGACAACGGTGGCTTTCGGCCCCTATGCCGGGCTGACTACCAACGAACTCGTGGCGACCATGAAAGCCGACTTACTCGGCACAGACAACTATCGCCGGTTCGGCAACGAGTTTCCACTGCTCATAAAGTTCATAGATGCGGCTGACGACCTCTCCATACAGGTACACCCCGACGACGCCATGGCACTGCGGCACGGTCACAGACGCGGCAAGACCGAGATGTGGTACGTGATGGACTCCTCTCCTTCGGCACACCTGCTTGTGGGCCTCAACCGCAGCATCACGCCCGATGAATACAAGAAACTCGTGGCTGACAACGCTATCTGCGACGCTATCTGCCGTTATGAAGTGAAAGAAGGCGACTGCTTCTACATTCCCGCAGGGCGCATACACAGCATCGGCAGGGGCTGTTTTCTCGCCGAAATACAGCAGACGAGCAACGTAACCTACCGCATCTACGACTTCAACCGCCGCGACGCAAATGGCAACTGCCGCCCCCTGCACACATCCGAAGCCGCCGAAGCCATAGACTATGACACAATGGACTCATACCGCACAGCATACACCCCTGCGCGCAACAGCGGCGTGCAAATGGTGAGCAGCCCGTTCTTCAGCACATCCGTCTACGACATAGACAAGCCTATCACGCTCGACTACTCGCGCCTCGACAGCTTCGTAATCCTGATTGCAATATGCGGAGAGGCTACAATAACCGATGGCAACGGCCCTGCCGTTTCTTTCAACGCAGGCGAAACAGTGCTGTTGCCCGCGACCACGGAAGCCGTGAGCATCTGCGGACAGGTGAAATTCCTTGAGACATACACATAAACGGCAGCGCGCCATCAGGCGGTTCGCGCCGTGGCGCGTTCAGTGTTGCTCCGATGAGCGCGCCGCATCGCAATCTTCGAGGAAACGCCTGACATCGTCTTGAATCCGCTTGAACTGCGGACTATCCATGTATCCGGTGCTTTTCTTCAACATCGTGATTATGTTCTCTATGCTGTTCTCATAGCACGACATTTCGTTGCGCATCTGCACGCCATGCACCGAGGTCGTGTATATCTCGCGCTCGCGCTCCATGCGCAACTGATTGCACACTTTCTTGAGCATCGGCACTATCACCGTGTCAAACAGATGGTGTCCCTGAATGTAAAGATACGTGTCCTGCGGCATCACGCCAAGGCTCCGCAACTCGGCAGCGAGTTGCCTGCAGGCAGTCTTGCCGCCCGGATATCGGCTCTCCATGTGGCGCACCTTGCGCTCCACCTTGCTGCGCAGAGTATCGATGGAGGGTTGCGGGTCATCGACTGTGAGGCTTCCGACAACTGCCACCTTGCAGAAGTCAGATAGCGAGAACTCATTGTGCCTGCCCGTGCGATACATCCACACAGACCATACGAAAAGCGGGAAGCAGGCCTCGGAAAACTTCCTCATGTAGTCCACAAAGTCGAAAACGGCCCGGTCGTTGAGCGTGACCATCACACACACCTTGTGAAGCCCGGCAGAGTAGCATTGGAAATTCTCTATCGCATACACATAAGTATGGAACACATACGGGCTTTTCAATATTGTGGCCGACATGGGCGTGACGCCCTGCATAAGGTAATCGTAGTCGGCATCCACACAGGCAATCATGTCGCGCCCCACTCTATCGCCCAGCAAGCTCATCAGAGCCGACTTCTTCCCGCGCTTGAGCCTGCCTTTCGAAGGCAGCATCACCTCAAAGAAGCGCGTGTCGTCCTCGAAGCGGTCGAGCACCATCCTCCAGAAGAGCACGTCGTCATAACTCTCTACATAGGCCACAATCTTGCGTCTGGCACTCTTTGACGTGAGACTGTTGGCGGCCTCCACGTAACGCGATGTTATGTTTTCCCTTAGCCGTTTGCCCATATTGCCATCCTTTCCCAATGTCACCGATGGCGAATCCTCGGCGACGTGCGCCTCATAGCGTTATGTCGCTCACCTCAGTCACCTTGTCCATCCATCCGTTCATTATCACCGCAGGCGAATGCGTTGTCAGCACGATTTGCACGTTGGGGTTGAGAGTCACTATAAGGTCTATCAACCGCTGCTGCCACTCCACGTGCAGGCTCACCTCGGGTTCGTCCATGAAGAGGACATAATGCTGCCCGTCCTCGATGAGCACGGTAAGAAGTATGACGAGCATTTGCTTCTCGCCGCTCGACAACTGGTAAGGCGTAAGCTCCTCCCCTATCTGCGAGAACATGATTTCGTTCCTGGTGCGGATGAGCCGTTTGCCGGTATCGGCGAAGAGCTTGTCCATCATGTCCTGAAACATCTTCTTCGGATGCGATATTTCCTGCGCCTTGGCGGCCGCGTCGGGCTCTCCGCTACGCAGCGTCTCTATTATGCGGTTGCCTATGTTCACCTGATAGTCGAGGTATTTGCGCTGCAACTGGTACAGTTGCCAGTCGAGCTCGGTGGTCACCGACGTGTCTACAATCTTGCTCACAAGCTCGCCGCTCATCAGCGGACGGTCGAAACTGCGTATGACATCGTAGCGAATCCAGCACGCATCCTCCGGCTCCACCTTTATGCGAACGCCCTTCATCATGCGGTTCGGGAAGTCGCCGCCATGCGCCAGCCCCCTCACCACTTTATTGAGAATGGTGCTCTTGCCTACGCCGTTGATGCCACTGAGTATGTTAACCTTTGGATCGAGATTCCATACTATGTGCCCTGTGCCGCTCCAAAGCGACTCAATCTCTATCTGAACGATGTAATCCGCGTATTTCTGCATAACATTCTCCTCCATGAAATTTTTCCGTTGCCCCTCATGCCGGGCAAACGGCACGCAACAGCCATCCCTGCGACGCACTGCCTTTATTCTCCACAAATATAGAGATTTTTTATGGAATAATGAGTACTTTTGCAACCGATTTTTCTTAAAAGCAAAAAAATGGAAAGCAGAAGACCCTTAATAGCTCACTTGAGCATGTTTCTGGCCTGTGTGTTTTGGGGGCTGATGGCACCGGTAGGCAAAGACGCGATGATTCACGGCATCGACGGCATAGAGATGGTCACGTTCCGTGTGGTTGGCGCGGCTGTCCTGTTCTGGATTGCTTCGCTCTTCGTTCCGCGCGAGCACGTGCACAGACGCGACCTCGTCAGACTCTTCTTCGCCGGCCTTCTTGGCCTGGTGTTCAACCAATGCTGCTACACCATCGGCCTGAGCATCACCTCCCCCATCAACGCCAGCATAGTAACCACGTCTGCACCCATATTCGCCATGACACTATCCGCACTCATACTGAAAGAGCCCGTCACCGGCAAGAAAGCCGCAGGCGTACTCATGGGATTCAGCGGTGCGCTCACACTGATACTCACCAGCGTGTCGGCGTCAGGCTCAAAGGCGGGCGACATGCGCGGCGACTTGCTGTGCCTGGCCGCCCAGTTCTCCTTTGCGCTCTACCTTGCCCTGTTCCGTCCGCTCGTGCAACGTTACTCGGCGTTCACCGTAAACAAGTGGATGTTCACCTTTGCCGCACTGACCATCGTGCCGTTCACGGCCAGAAGCATGGCCGCCATCAGCTGGGGCGCGGTGCCCGCCGCCACATGGGGCGAAACAGCCTATGTGGTGGGGGTGGGCACTTTCCTATGTTACATACTCATGATGACGGGGCAACACACACTAAGACCCACGGTAGTGAGCATATACAATTACCTCCAGCCAGTGGTGTCTGTAGTGGTCAGCGTGCTCACCGGACTCGGAGTGTTCAGCGCAACCCACGCAACAGCTACGCTGCTGGTGTTCGGCGGCGTATGGCTCGTCACGAAGTCGAAGAGCCGCGCCGACATGGAAAGGCAGGCTCCGTCATAGGCATCGCACTGACAGCGAAGCCACGACGCACCCCGGCCTAACCTGTATGACGCTTCCTTTCATGGCCTGTAAACCACGGCCTGCCCGTCGTACGTTATGCCCTCGGCAGAGACAGACAGATGTTTGCACGAGGAGTTGTTGTATATGTCGATGGTGGCCTTGCCGTCATCGCCAACAATCACAGCAGGGTTCCAATAGAGCGTACGACGATGGTCTTCTTCAGGCGGCATTAGGCTGTAGTCGGGCATCTGGAACGTTTCCACCTTACTGTATCCATCGAAGTGGGTGCGACGCAATCCCGTTTGTTTTGAGGGGAATTCATGGTGGGAATACACAAACACCGTCACGGGGCTGTATCGGTCAAGCCCGGTCACGTCCACGTAATGCCGCCAGATGTTCTCATCCTCCGAGATATAGACAGACTTAACTCGTCAAGGAAACGCGACATACGCTCCGAACTGTGATTGTAAATGAATACTATGTCCTTCGTGGAAATCGAATTGGGAGACATCGATGTACAATAATAATTATTATTCAGCACCC
>CAZKMT010000034.1:0-22500 GCA_964554115.1 uncultured Prevotella sp. | reverse complement strand
TTGTCGTGCCTGCACTGTTCGTGATATTCCAGTCGTTGCAGGAGAAGTTCACGCCTCTCAAGTTTGACGACGAACAGAATGAAGAGGCCAGCACTGAGCTTGCCCAGTATGCCCATCAGCCTGTTGATAACAAAGTAGATGACTAATTGAACATGAAGAAGCTATTTATATTAATGTCCGCATCGCTGCTGCTTGGCAGCTGCGGACTCTACAACAAATATGAGCGTCCTGACTTGGATGTCTCCGGCATCGTGCGCGATACGGCCTCAATCACTGACACGCTGGCCGTGGCCGACACTGCCAGCTTTGGCAACCTGCCGTGGCGCGAGGTGTTCACAGACCCCAAGTTGCAATCTCTCATCGAGCAAGGTCTGGAGAACAACGTAGACCTTCTCAACGCCGCGCTCAACGTGAAGATGGTCGAGGCGCAGCTCTTGGCGTCGAAACTGGCCTTCGTGCCATCGTTCACCTTCTCGCCGCAAGGCACGCTCTCGTCGTGGGATGGCAGCAAGGCCACCAAGACGTACTCCCTGCCCATAGACGCAAGCTGGACTCTTGACCTTTTCGGCAACCTGCTCTCGCAGAAGCGCAGCTCCCAGATGGCGCTGCTGGCCACAAAGGATTACCAGCTCGTGGTGCAGACAGAGGTCATCTCCAACATAGCCAACATGTACTACACCCTGCTGATGCTCGACCGACAACTGGAGATAGTGAACGACATGTCGCGCATCACCAAGGAGACGTGGGACATGATGAAAACCCTGCAAGAGCTGGGCACGGGCTATAACTCCACAAGCGTGAGTAGCGCCGAAGCCAACTACTACTCAGTGCTGGCGGAGGCAACGGATCTCAAGCGGCAGATACGCGAGACGGAAAACTCGCTTTCGCTGCTGCTCGGAATGTCGGCGCAGACCATCGAGCGCGGACGCTTGGAGGAGCAGAACCTGCCCACCAAGTTCAGCACGGGCATAGCATTAGAGATGCTCAACAACCGTCCTGACGTGCATTATGCCGAGATGGCCCTCGCGCAGTGCTTCTACGACGTGCAGACGGCTCGCTCGCGCTTCTATCCCAGCATCACCATCACGGGTGAGGCCGCGTTCACCAACAACTCGGGGGCGAGCATAGTGAACCCCGGCAAGTGGCTGCTCTCAGCCGTGGGAAGCCTCGTGCAGCCGCTCTTCATGAACGGCCAGCTCATTGCGGGGCTCAAAGTGGCCAAGGCAGAGCAGGAGCAAGCCTACAACACGTGGCGCAACACAGTGCTCCAGGCCGGCAATGAGGTGAGCAACGCACTCGTGCTTTACAACACGAGCGACGAGCGCAGCCGCCTCGAGGCGAAGCAAGTGGAGGCATTGCGCCGCACCGTGGAAGACACCAAGCTCCTCTACCACGACCGCAGCGCAAACTACCTTGAGGTGATCACCGCCGAAACCAGCCTGCTCAATGCAGAGCTTACAAAGGTGACTGACGACTTCTATAAGATGCAGGCCGTGGTGAACCTCTACCAAGCCCTGGGCGGAGGAACCAAGTAATAACATTAAAGCTAACGATTATGGCAAGTGAAATAAGTCCAAAGGCAGAAATAGATCCGAGGGCGAAAATCGGCAACAACTGCAAGATATATCCTTTCGCGTACATTGAAGGCGATGTGGTCATTGGCGACGGGTGTACGATATTCCCGTTCGTGAGCATTCTTGACGGCACCCGCATGGGCAACAACAATACCGTGTTCCAGGGAACCGTGCTCGGGGCGCGCCCGCAAGACTTCGAGTTCAGGGGCGAGAAGTCGGAGCTGTTGATAGGCGACCGCAACACGTTCCGCGAGAACGTGGTCATCAACAGGGCCACGCACTCCGACGGAAAGACTGTCATCGGCAACGCCAACTTCCTGATGGAAGGCGCGCACATATCCCATGACACCAAGGTGGGAAACCGCTGCGTGTTCGGTTACGGCACTAAGATTGCGGGCGACTGCATCATCGAAGATGCCGTGATCTTCTCCACCAGCGTCATCGCCAACGCCCGCACACGTGTTGGCGCGTGCTCCATGGTGCAGGCCGGATGCACGTTCTCGAAAGACATCCCGCCGTTCATCATCGCCAACAGCACGCCCATCAAGTATGCAGGGATAAATTCCACCATGCTCACGGCCTACGGCGTCGATGCCAAGATACAGAAGCACATCGCCAATGCCTACCGCCTGGTGTTCCATGGGCAGACATCAGTCTTTGATGCCGTAAATCAGATTAAGGAACAAGTGCCCGACAGCAAGGAAGTCCGGATGATAACCAACTTCATCGAGTCTACCAAGCTTGGCATCATCTCCAAGATATAGTTGATGGATGCTTAATCATTAAGAATTGTTCAGGGGCCGTTTCCGACCGGAGACGGCCCTTTTTGTGTCTTTCGCGCCTGCGACACCGATAATGGCAAGCCGGCATCCCCATCATGACGCAGGCTTGCGGCCCCACGCAGCCGCTTGCCCGCTGTTTCGCCAAGCCGCTTTTGAGGTGCGCCCGAGACACAGGCGGCATGGCAATGTGGTAAACAATGTTTACAAAATGCCGCGCCACACATCGTCGCCTGCCATATCGCGTTGCAAAACGGGGCATTTCGCAACGCAAGACAGGCCGTTTCGGACTGCAAAACGAGCCGTTTCACGACCCAAAACGACACAATCCGCAAACCGTCTGAAAGCCAATCACTTGCATCGCGCACCAAGAGTGCGGCGTAAAAGCGGTGCGCACTGCGAAAAATCTTTACAAAGATACGAGTCTCCGAAACAGGAAAGGCACACGACAGATGGCGGAGACGACTCTCGCCAGCAACGCATCATTCACACCATTCATCGCGACCCACGCGGTGAAAGCAGGCCGACCGGGGCGACACGACGGCGGAACAGGAACGGACAGACACACACGTGGCGGACTGAAAAATGCGAAGCGGGGGCTGACTGCCAAGCCCTCAACGCCTCAAACAGCCACCACGGAATTGTTTTGTTGGCTCACCAAAATATAATAAGAGGATGAAAATCGCGTTATTCTTTATAAGGGAACATAACACGACATGGGAATCAGAAACATTCTAACGCTCATAATGGCAATGACTGCGGCCTGCCTCGCCGGGGCGCAAGAGCGAAAGGTGCAGAACAAGCCCTACATAGACTTGCGGACATTGCACTTCGGCATCCTCATCGGGGTGAACATGCAGGACATTGACTTCAAGAACGTTGGGCCGCAGACTGTCACCGCCACCGACGGCACGCAGTCTGAGCAAATCATCCTGTGCGAAGCGGACAACTGGAGTCCGGGCGTGAGCGTGGGCGTACTGGCCGAGCTGCGGCTTACTGCCAACCTCGCGTTGCGCTTCACGCCCTCGATGCACTTCGGCGCGAAGCACCTGCGCTTCATCAACCTGAGCCAACTCGACGAGAACGGCACGCCCCACCACGAGACGCAAGACCTTAAAAACACTTACATATCGCTGCCCATCGACCTCAAGTTCAGCGCGCCCCGGTTCAACAACTACCGTCCGTACATCATGGGCGGCATCAATCCGCTGGTGAACCTCACGGGCGAAAGCAACTCATACGTGCGCCTGAAGCGTTACGACACGATGGTGGAAGTGGGACTTGGCTGCGACTTTTACCTGCGATATTTCAAGTTCATCCCCGAGTTGAAGTTCTGCTACAGCCTTACCAACGCCCTCGACACAAGCTATGCCGCCGGCATCCAAGACCCAACGATGCACGCCTACGCCAATTCCGTGACGGCCGGACACACCAAGATGTTCGTGCTGACGTTCTATTTCGAGTAACTCCGGTTTTTATTCTTTGTCTTCCACGGTAAGCACCATGCGGCCTACGAATATGCCATGCTTGCCGTTCTGGTCGACGGGCACACTGCGTCCGTCGGCATCACGCACGTAGACAGGCTCATCGAAATAGGTGTGCGAATGCCCGCCCAGCACCACGTCGATGCAGCGCGCCCCCGCCACCATGGTACTGTCATCCACGTCAGGCGGCGACTGCCTCCATCCCAGATGCGACAGGCACACCACCACATCGCAACGCTCTTCCTCTTTCAACAGCGTGGCCACCCGGCGGGCCGTCGCCACGGGGTCATTGAAGCGCACTCCCTCATACTTGTCCTTAGCCACGAGACCCTCGAGGCGCGGCGAAAGGCCGAACACGCCTATCTTGAGACCGCGGCGATGCAGTATGACATAAGGCTTTACGATGCCCTCCAGCGGCGTGCCGTCAAAGTCGTAATTGGCACACACTACAGGGAAAGAGGCCTTGCGGAACAGCCGCGCCATGTTGTCGAGGCCGAAATCAAACTCATGGTTGCCTATGGCAGCCGCATCGTAGCCCATCATGTTCATGAGCTCCACCTCCACGTCGCCATGAAACAGCGTATAGTAAGGCGAACCTTGCGAGAAGTCGCCGCTGTCGAAGAGCAACAGCTCCGGCTCGCGGGCCCGCTCCTCACGGAGCATGGCCATGCGCCTCAGGTAGCCGCCCCGTCCCGCTGTCAGCGTGTCGTCTAGGTTTTTGCTCAGCGGCATCACCGCGCTGTGGGTATCGTTGGTGTACATCAACACTAATTTCTCCTGCCCCATGACCGCCACCGTGGCCATCATGGCTGCGCATATCATGTATATCCTTGCTTTCATGCTGCTGACTTATCGTTCAATCCTCACTCTGCCTTCCACCCGCGCCGCCACAGCCTCGCCCCGGTCGGCCGCATTGCGGAAGTAGTCGGCGATTATGAAGCGCGTGTCGTTCTCCTTGCCCGCGGGGGCGTTGAGGTCGCGCTTCTGCTTGAATGCTTCCATCTTGTCGTTGCCCTCGGCCAAGTAGTCGATGGTGGCTATGCGGTAGTCGGCGGCCTTGTCTATGTCATGGCCGCCAAGGCGCGCGCTCACGAGCTCGCCCTCGGGCGTGATTACCAGCTCCACGCCGCGACTCACGCCCTCGCCGCCCACTGCGGCCATCTCGGCGAACAGTTGCATCAGGCTCTCGCCGGAGAGCGTCAGGAAGCAAATCTTGTTCTCAAACGGCGCCACTTCGAGCACGTCGCCATAGGTGACATCGCCCGCCGGGAGCGATGCCCGTATGCCTCCCATGTTGTAAACGGCCAGTTGCGGGCGCTCCCCGTAGCTCTCGGCCGCCCACATCAGGATGTCGGCCAGCAAGTTCGACAGCGGGCTTTCAGGCCGATCGGCTTTCAAGGCGAAAGCCGTGCGCCCCACCACAGGACTCATTATGCTGTCCACCATGCGTTCGTAAGGACTCATGAAGTCGGCCACCACCGCCTCAAGCGGCGCGTCGTAGGTGCTGTCCATCAGCAGCCTCGTCCGCTCCACGGCGGTGACCGCCTTTCCGTGCGAACAGGCGGCGAACAGCATCGCCGCCACAGGCAGGGCCATTGCAGTTGTCCATGCTTTCATAATACGTTCATTTTGCTATGCCGCAACGCCACCCACTCCTTATGAAGTGGCTCCATGCGGCACTTGACAAGCACAAAATTAGCCAAAAATGCAGTAAACGACAAAAAAAGATTGCGTAAAATTGTCCGTTTCGGCAAAAAGCCGTAACTTTGCATCCGCTTTCCCGCGTAATCGCTGTCAGGAAGTAGCGAGTGGCCTGTTATGTTACGCCGGAACGATAATAACAAATTCAATTATACAAGAAATGAATCTGATTAAAGTTGCTGAGGAAGCATTTGCAACCGGCAAGCAGCACCCTAAGTTCAAGGCGGGTGACACTGTTACCGTCGCTTACAAAATCATCGAGGGCACCAAAGAGCGCATACAGCTCTACCGCGGCGTGGTAATCAAAATCTGCGGCCATGGAGAGAAGAAGCGTTTCACTGTGCGCAAGATGTCCGGAACGATTGGCGTGGAGCGCATTTTCCCGCTCGAGTCGCCCAACATCGACCGCATAGAAGTGAACAAGATTGGCAAGGTGCGCCGCGCCAAGCTCTATTACCTGCGCAAACTCACAGGAAAGAAAGCGCGCATCAAGGAGAAGAGGGTCATCGTAAACGATTCTTCCAAAACCAAATAACATATCGGCAGGCGGCAGCGGGCATCCCGTTGCCGCCTGCCGTTTTTTCAATGGTGACGACAAAAGGGCTGCGGCAGGCCACATCTCCGGCAAAAGCCGGGCGCAACCGGGCAGCCGCGGCAATGTCTTTCACAGCCTACGATATATTCCTCCACAAGGCGTGAAGCTGTCACCGTCCGCCGTTCCCAGCCCACAATAACGATAGAACAGCCATGCCCGACAGAAACGGCAACCGGCAGCGAAGTGTCTGACACATCGTCATGGCATGAATCCACGACAATTTACGCGCAGTGGGAATGCGTCTCCCTATGGCGTGACATCCTTGTCGCCATCATCATAGTTTATGGAAGCATCGGCATCGCCGTGAAGGGCTTTGCGGAAAGACTCCCAATCTTGGAATCCAGCCAAGAGCGACAGCCTGTCCAACGTCTCCCGACCGGGGCTTTCGATGCCACGCAGACAGTTGCCTATCTTCTTCAGCGCAAGGACTTTCAGTGGATTGACGCCCTTGCCATGCTCTATCGCCTCGCGCAATCGGCTCAATTCGCGTTGCATCCGTTCCATATCATCTCCATCATTTTGTTTGCACCCGAGCCATCCCATCGGCAGCGACCGCCGATGCCACATGGCACGGAAGCAACTTTGTCAGTACAAAGATAGCGCAAACAAACCAAATAAAAGCAGAATTATTTAGAAATATCATCGATTTTATTAGACGAATCAACAAAAGCCGTCCCTAAGCACAGTCTTTCCTCCGAAATCACGGAAACAATGGCCGGTTTCAAAATGTTCCGTCCCATGCGGGGAAAGCTCCTTTTTGCTTGCGGCGCAAGGCAACACACCATGTTGGCTGTTGCCTTTTCAAGATACCGACAGGGCATTCACGGCTGTCTGCCGGCAATTCGGAAAGTGGCGCAAGCCCCACATTGCGCTGCAGCCATTGCCCGTTCCACCCACAGACACAGCGCGGCAGTGAACAATCCGGGGGAGGGATGCCCTTTCCCGGGCACCGCCTCCCCCGCCTGTATCATGGCTTTGGCTTCAGCTCGCCCCCGCCTTGCAGCTTGTAGGTCTTCCCGCCAAGGGATGGCGACTGCGCTGCGTCATAGAACAGGTTGTGCCCGTTGCCTACGATGTTGGCCACGGCATCGCCCTCGATGGCTGCCGTCAGCGCAGAGACGTAAGAGTCGGCCGACAGTTCCCAGCGGCTGTCCGCCCCGACCTCAACCTCAACGCTCTTTGCCGTGGCCTCGGCGTTGACAGCACCGGTCAGCGATGAGCCACCGTCGAGCGACAGACGCAGTGAACTGTAGGCATCGGCCTTCAAGTCACCGCGCAACTCCTGGTTGGCAGTCTTAATCACAGCCGTGCCGCCGTTGCTGCCCTTATTGCCCCATCGCGAGGCCGCCGCATTGACAAGCACGCCCGAGACGCATTCCACCGTATTGTTTTGCAATGTTATGTAGGCCGTGGAGTTGGTCACGAAGAAGAGCGGACTGCCCTCGCCCGTCACCTTTATGGTGGAGTTGTTGGCCTTGAACTCCCCGTCAACGCCCTCGGCATCGCCCGAGAAGCTCTGGTAGATCATCACGCCGCACTTGTCGGCATAGCTGCATTCCAGCTCGCAGTTGTCGAGGCTAATCAGGTTTGAGCCTTCTATTACGGCCACTTCACTGCCGTCGGACAGCATTTTTGAGTTCGTAATGACGAGCTGACCCGTGGAGTAAAGGCTTGGGGAGTCTTCCCCGTGGCTCACTATGCGCCCATTGTCGACGGTGATTACGCCGCTGCCACGGTCGGTGGCCACGGGCGCGGAGTTACGTCCGCTGGTGGTGATGGAGATGTTACTGGCGTGGATGGTTCCCCCGCCGCTGCACATTATGCCGTGTCCGCCGTTGCCCGTGCAGATGATGATGTCGTTGTCGGAGCGCACGACGCTCTTTCCGTAGGCAAAGATGGCGTTCGCACCCAGTCCGGTGGTGGTGATGGTGTTGCCCGACATCACTATCTCGGCGTTGTCCCTGCCCAGCACGGCGGCGTTGAGACCCTGGAAACTGCTGTGGTCTTGCGACGAAGTGTTGCCCGACGTGATGATGGTGTTGCCGCTAAGCTCCACCCGGCTGTCGTTGAATGCGGCCACGGCAGACTGGTTTTCGCCGCTGGCCGATATTTCCTCCTTGCTCTTCGCCGTGCTTCCCTCGGTGGCCATCACGGTGGCCTCTATCAGTTTAGCATCAAAGTCCTGTCCGCCGGGGCCTCCCTGACCGCCGCCAGGCGGCATCATGCCCCCGCCAGGAGGCATCCCGCCTCCGCCTTGCGCCATGCCTCCCGGTGGAGGCCCTTGCGGCGGCGTTCCCTGCGGGCCTCCCCCCGGCCCGCCTTCATTGCCCATTCGCCCTTGCGGCTGTCTGTTGTCGGCCTGCATAGAGGCACCCGTGTTGCCGTCGCTCGCCTGCTGGCTGCTCTTGGAGCTACCGCATCCCATCAGGAGCAGGCCGGCCACGGCCATTGTGATGTAACAAGTCTTTCCCATATCTGTATTTTATTGTTTTGGTTTGGTTTCGCTTCACGCCCGTGCCTCACGACTGTCTCCACACGGCCACCATGATGCCGTCGCACTCGCAGCCGGACAGGCCATGCGGCTTGCCACACTGTCTGCGCAGACTGCCGAGCTTTGTTGCAAAGTTAATGAAAAAAAGCATTGCGCGCATCGCCATTAGCCATTTTGGAACAATTAATAGACAAAGGCCGCGGGAAGCCTGCGGCAACGCTTTTTTGTAAATATTTTTCAATATAGCGGCACACTTTCCGAAGCATTTTCGCCCGCATCGTAACCGGCTGGCAATCAGCGGGGTTGCAAGACAGGCCGTTTTGGAATGTGAAATGCGCCGTTTTGGCGGACGAAATGGCGCGTTTTGCAGCGCGAAACGGCCCGAATGGCGCGACAAAACGGCAGGGGCATCGCCGCCGAGAGGCAAAATGTAAACATTCTTTACCGCCGGACAGGGCTTCACGGCGGCTTCCGGCGACACGCCGCGCGGGAGCGCGAAACCGTCAACGGGGCGGCATCGCGGGGATTCCCGGCACACGGAAGCATCTTTTAATGAAGCCCCGATACAATAAAAAAGCAAGGCTTGGCGTTATACACTTGTGTTGAGACGTTTTTGTGTCATATCGGCGATGGTAGCCTTTGCCGCCAATGCGGCCTTGGCGCAGTATGACGTATCTTTCTCCCATTACTGGGCAATGGAGCCATCGTTCAACCCTGCGTCCGTGGGAAAGGAGCAGAAGCTCAACATCGCGGCTGCATACGCCAAGTCGATGGCGGGCTTCGAGAACAGCCCGAGCACGATGTATGCAGGGGTGGACATACCGCTTTACTTCCTGAAGTGTTTCCATGGCTTGGGGGCGCAGTTCATCAACGACGAGATAGGCCTCTTTTCTCACAAGCGATTCGCCCTGCAGTACGCTCTCAAGTGCAAGCTCTTCGGGGGCACCATCAGCGCGGGCGTCAACCTGGGACTGCTCAGTGAGGGCTTCGACGGAAGCGGCGTCGACACCGAGACGGAAAACGACCCCGCCTTTCCCACGTCGGAAGTCACCGGCACGGGCATCGACATCGGCCTCGGCCTCTATTATCTCCACCGCAACTGGTATGCGGGATTCTCCGTGCTCCACCTCAACTCGCCAACGATAAACATCGGCGACACGCAGTCGTTCGACGTCGACGCCACGTATTATTTGACCGGAGGATACAATATAAAACTAAATAATCCGTTTTTTACAATACACCCGAGTGTGCTCGCGCGCTACGACGGCGCGGCTTACAGGGCTGACGTCACCGCCCGCGTGAAATACACCAACGAGAACAAAGTGATGTACGCGGGCGTGGCCTACAGCCCCACCAACTCCGTGACAGTGATGATTGGCGGCAACTTCCACGGCGTCAGCCTCGGCTACAGCTACGAGGCTTACACCTCGGCCATAAGCATCGGCAACGGCAGCCATGAGATATTCATCGGCTACCAGACAGACATGGACTTCGGGAAAAAAGGAAGGAACAAACATAAAAGTGTGAGATTACTGTAATAAATATGGATAAAAGAACATGTAGCATAGCTATCTGCGCCATAGGCATAGTGGCACTCACCGGATGCATGGGCAGCAAGGTGACCTCATCGGCGGGCGGCGAGGTCACCGGCGCCGGCGGCAGAGCCTTCTCGGAACCCACGCCCTACGGCATGGTGATGATTCCGCGCGGCCACCTGCGCATGGGCACCGAAAAGGAGGACAGCCTGTGGGGACGGGAGACACCCGTGAGGGACATCTCCGTGGAGGGCTTCTGGATGGACGAGAAGGAAATAACCAACTCGCAATACCGGCAGTTCGTGTACTATGTGCGCGACTCAATCATACGCGAAAGACTGGCCGACCCCGCCTATGGCGGCGACGAGACATACAAAATCGAGGAAGACGAGAACGGCGACCCGGTAACGCCGCACCTCAACTGGAAGAAGGCCATACCGAGGAAGCCCAACGAAGACGAGCTGAGAGCCATAGAGAGCGTCTACACCACAAACCCCGTGACGGGCGAGAGGATGCTTGACGCCAGCCAGATGAACTACCGCTACGAGATATACGACTATACCACGGCGGCCTTGCGCAAGTTCCGCATGGACCCGGCCGAGCGCAACCTGAACACCGACCTGCAGGCAGTCGCCAACGAGCAGGTGTGGATATCGAAAGACACGGCCTACATCGACGACGAGGGACGCATAGTGAGGCAGACCATCAACCGCCCGCGCAGCGGCCCGTGGGACTTCCTCAACACCTACATCGTGAACATCTACCCCGACACCACATGCTGGGTGAACGACTTCCCCAACGCCGACAACGAATCATACATGCGGCTATACTTCAGCAATCCCGCCTACAACGACTACCCCGTGGTGGGCGTCACTTGGGAGCAGGCCAACGCTTTCTGCGCGTGGCGCACCGACTTCCTGCTCAGGGGACTGGGACAGGCCGCCCGCTTCGTGCAACGATACCGGCTGCCCACGGAGGCGGAGTGGGAATATGCCGCCCGTGGCAAGAGCCAGGACGAGTTCCCGTGGGCGACAGAAGACGTGGCGAGCGGCGAGGGCTGTTTCTATGCCAACTTCAAGCCCGACAACGGCAACTACACGAAAGACGGCAACCTGATAACCAGCAAGACCGGCATCTACCAGGCCAACAGCAACGGACTGTATGACATGGCGGGCAACGTGGCGGAGTGGACAAGCACCATCTACACCGAGGCCGGCGTGGAATCGATGAACGACATCAACCCGCAACTCGAATACAACGCCGCCATTGAAGACCCATACCGCCTGAAACGCAAGAGCGTGCGCGGCGGCTCGTGGAAAGACCCCGAATCTTACATACGGTCGGCATGGCGCTCTTACGAATACCAGAACCAGCCCCGCTCGTATATCGGTTTCCGGTGCGTCCGCAGCTTGGCCAACACATCAAGTGAGAAAATCAAAAAATCGAAGAAGAAATGACAGAATACAGCAAGTTCAACATGGTGTACCGCCTGCAGAAGTGGCTCGACAGCGTTCCGGGGCAGACATTCCTCAACTATGCCTACAGCTGGGGCGCATCGGTGGTCATCCTCGGCACACTGTTCAAGCTCACCCACTTGCCGGGCGCAAACCTGATGCTCTACATCGGCATGGGCACGGAGGTGGTAGTGTTTTTCATTTCGGCTTTCGACCGTCCGTTTGACAAGACTGCCGACGGAAAGGAACTGCCGACTCACGTCACCGAAGAACACCTTGCCGGCGACAGGCCGGTTGCCGAGCCACTCGCCGACGACGAGACCACGACAACCGCAACCGGCGGCGCAGGCACGGGCGGCGGAACCATAATAATAGGCGGAGGGGGCGGCCCGGGCTTCGCGGGCATGTCCGAAGAGGGCGGCGCAGGCACAGCCGCGGCCACAGGAGAAGTGACCGCAGGCACCGGCCAGCCGACCATTGTGACCGCAATGGGCGGCATACCTTTCGGGGGGCAGCAGCCACAGGTGACACCCGAGATGGAAGAGGCCGCCAGGGAGATGGAAGAGGCCACAAACAACTATGTGGAGGAGCTGCGCAACCTGACGGAAATGCTCGCCAAGGTGTCGGAGCAGAGCCAACGCCTCACCCGCGACTCCGAGGAGATGGAGAATCTAAACCGCACGCTCACCGGCATCTGCAAGGTCTACGAGATGCAGCTCAAGGGAGCAAGCGCGCAAATCGGCACCATAGACCAGATAAACGAACAGTCGCGCAAGATGGCCGACCAGATAGCCGAGCTCAACGCCATCTATTCGCGCATGATAGAGGCCATGACCATCAACATGAAAGGCTCCGCACCACTGCACGGCTGACAAGGCGCAAGCATTGCCCGGCGCGGCCCGCGCAGCGCGGAAACGGCTTCCGCGCGCATCGGCAGGTTCGCCGTCGCAAACATTCGCAGACTGTTAGGAAAATAGATTTTTATGGCAATAAAGAAAAGACCTGCATCTCCGCGCCAGAAGATGATAAACCTCCTGTATGTCGTCCTCATGGCCATGCTTGCCTTGAACGTCTCCACGGAGGTGCTCAACGGCTTCTCCATCGTGGAGGAGAGCCTGAGCCGCACCACGGCGAACTCGGCAAAGGAGAACCAGGTGATATACGACGACTTCGCGGCGCAGCTTAAGGCCAACCCGGCCAAGGTGAAGGCGTGGTTCGACAAGGCACAGCAGGTGAAGAACATGAGCGACTCTCTGTACGCCTTGGCCGACGAGCTGAAAATAGCCATAGTGAAAGAGGCTGACGGCAAGAACGGCGACGTGAAGAACATCGTGGGGAAAGACAACCTCGAGGCGGCCAACCAAGTGATGCTCGCGCCGTCGAGAGGACGTGGCCGTGAACTTTACGAGGCCATCAACTCGTTTCGCGAGCGCATCCTCACCATGGTCACCGACCCCACGCAGAAAGACATCATAAGCAGCAACCTGTCGACCGACGTGCCGAGAAACATGGAGACCATGGGCAAGAACTGGCAGGAATACATGTTTGAAGACATGCCGGTGGCAGCCGCCGTGACACTCCTGTCGAAGCTGCAGAGCGACGTGCGCTACGCCGAGGGCGAGGTGTTGCACACTCTCGTGTCGAACATCGACATAAAAGACATCCGCGTAAACTCGCTCAATGCCTTTGTGATACCCAACTCACAGACTATCGTGCGCGGCGACAAGTTCTCCGCACACATAGTGATGGCCGCCGTTGACACCACGCAGGTGCCCGACATATATATAGGTGACACCAAGATGGACCTCACCGACGGACTTTACGAGAGAGTGTGCACAACAACCGGCGACTTCACCCTGGCCGGATACATCGAGATGCTCAACGGCAACGGAGAGCGCGTGCGACGCGACTTCAGCCAAAATTACACCGTAGTGGAGCCCAGCGCCACCGTCTCGGCCGACCTCATGAACATGCTCTATGCCGGATACAGCAACCCCATTAGCGTGAGCGTGCCCGGCGTGCCACTCAACAAGATTACGGCAACCATGACGGGCGGCACGCTCCAGCCCGTAGGGCCGGGCAAATACATCGCCAGGCCGACGGCAGTTGGGCAAGACGTGACCATCACGGTTTCTTCGACCAACACCGGGCGGGTGCAGCAAATGGGGCAGTTCACGTTCCGCGTGAGACAGCTTCCCGACCCAACACCCTACATAGAGATGGCTGACGAGCAGGGCAACCCCACACGTTACAAAGGCGGCGGGCTGGCCAAGGCGAGCCTGATGGAGGCCGACGGAATCGGAGCGGCCATCGACGACGGACTGCTCGACATCGGCTTCAGAGTGGTCAGCTTCGAGACGGTGTTCTTCGACAACATGGGAAATGCGGTGCCAATGGTGAGCGACGGCGACAAGTTCTCCGAGAGACAGAAGTCAACGTTCCGCAGGCTGACGCGCAACCGGCGCTTCTACATATCGCGCGTGACCGCCATCGGTCCCGACGGCATAGAACGAACACTGCCAACCTCAATGGAGGTGATAGTGAAATAACAAAGCATAAAAGGCATTTGATATATGAAAAGACTCTTGTCAGTGTTAATGATAACAATCGCCATGACATCGGCGATGGCGCAGCCAACGGTGAGACGCAGCGAAGCAGCGGCCAGGAACGCGCAGTCGACCTCGGGGCAGATGACGCAGCGCGCGCAAATCATGTACCCAACGGCAGTGGAAATGCCGGAGGACGTGGTATGGCGCCGCGACATTTACCGCGAGCTGGACCTCATGGAGGAGGCAAACGCCGGGCTCTACTATCCGGTGGAGCCGGTGGACAGACAGCTGAACCTGTTCACGTATGTATTCAAACTGGCTCTCAACGGTTACATTCCCATTTACGAGTACAGGCTTGACGGCAACGAAGTGTTTACCGACTCAGCGAAGGTAATGATGCAGACAGTGCTGGACAACTACCACATATACTACGAAGACAGACAGGGAAGGATACATGTGGACAACAGCGACATACCGTCGGCCGAGGTGACACGCTACTACTTAAAGGAAAGCGCTTACTATGACCAGGCCAATTCATCGTTTCGCCGGAAGGTGGTTGCTTTCTGCCCGGTGATGGTAAGGGAAGATGACTTCGGCGGGGAGCCTTCGAAATATCCTCTCTTCTGGATTAAATACAGCGACGTCGAGCCTTATCTAAGCCGTCAGGAAGTGATGACCAGCAACCTCAACAACGCCGCGACGATGACCTTGGAGGATTTCTTCGAGCTTAACAGATACAAGGGAAGCATCTACAAGACCAACAACCTGCTTGGCCGCACTCTGGCGCAATACTGCACGACAGACTCCGCCATGGCCAAGGAGCAACAGCGCATTGAAGACGAACTGGCTCTGTTTGAAAAGAAGATATTTGGCGAACCTGAACGTAAGGATTCGCTCGACAGCATAGCAAAGAACAACCCGAAAGCCATCAAGGAGGCAGCAAAAGCGGCCAAGAAGCGCGACCGCCGCTCGCGCAGCACATCGGCCAGCTCCACCACCACGGTGTCCTCAGGGTCGTCGGCACCTCGCGTTACGGTGCGCCGCGAGCGCCATTGACATGCAATGCCGGCGGCTGACCGTGCGTTCGGGCTTGGTTAGCCGCGCAGGACTACAGGCCTGCACGGTGTCCGTGTCTCTACATCCTTTGCCCGCCACCCTATTTTTTAACTAAAAACATTTGTCATGAAAAAACTCTTTACCGCAATTCTCACTGTCGTGGCCATCATGTCGGCCACGGTTGCAAGTGCGAAAGTGCAGTTCGGACTGAAGGGCGGACTGAATGTCACCAACATGAGCCTCAACGCAGACGAGCTTATATCCAACAAGGCCGGCTTCTTCGTCGGCCCGACAGTCAAATTCACCGTGCCGATAGTTGGCATAGGTTTCGACGCAGCCGTGGTTTACGACCAGCGCAACGCCGATATAGATGAATATAGCTTGAAGCAACAAAGCATCAACATCCCAATCAACCTGCGCTACAATTACGGATTCAGCAGTCTGGTAGGCGTTTACATAGCCGCCGGCCCGCAGTTTGGCATCGGGATAGGTGACAAGTCCATATCATTTGAAGACTATGGAAGCTACGACATCAGCGATACCAACTTCAGTATCAACGTAGGCGCAGGCGTAACGCTCCTTAACCACCTTGAGGTAGGCTTCACCTACAACATCGCCTGCGGCAAGACAGGCGAACTGAATGTAGTGGATGTGGCCACGAGCACATTTAAAGGACGTTCCAACGCTTGGCAGGTGTCGGCAGCTTACTACTTCTGATGCCTTGCGACCTCACCATCCATGCTCCTGCGGCGGGGAGCATGGATAGTGACGGATTCAGCTTATAGCCCCCTTATCGTGGCAACGACATATTCCGAGCGGGTGCCTATGCGGAACTTGCCGCCCCAAATGCCTATTCCGGAGCTGACATAATAGCGCGTATCACCCCGTTGCCACGACCCGAAAGCACACTCATAGATAGATTCCGTTATCCAAGATATGGGCCACAGCTGCCCGTGATGCGTGTGCCCGCTCAACTGAAAGTCTACTCCGGCCTTCTCGGCCCGCTCCAAATGGTATGGCTGGTGGTCGAGCACGACGGTGAACTTGCCGTCGCCTGCCATCCGCATCAGCTCGGCCATGCTGCGACGGTGCGGGTTAGAGCGGTCGTCGCGACCTATTACGCACAGTCTGCCGATGGTGGCCACACTGTCGCGCAAAAGCATTATGCCGGCACTCCTTAAGAAAGCCTCCACCCGCTGCACCCCGCTGTAATACTCATGGTTGCCAAGACAGGCATATACCGGAGCGTCGATGCGTCGCAGTTCGGAGGCCATGTCTTCCTCGAGCAGCGGCCTGAGACTGATGTCCACGATGTCTCCGGCAATGAGCACCAAGTCGGGATTCTCGGCATTCACCATGTCAACCCACCGGGCAAGTTCTTTCCGCCGGTTGTGGTAGCCAAGGTGCATATCGCTCATCATCACCACCTTCATCTCCTTGCCAGCCGTCTCGCCTGCGTCTATCTCCAATGGCTGCCTCACTTTGTTGCGGTAGTGCATGTTGCCGTATGTGAAGAGGCCTGCCATCAGCACGAATATGATGGCAGAAGCCATGCCATTGTCATAGAGCCATGAGCGCGGCACGACATGCACGAGCCTCCCGATGTCGAGCAACAGGAAAGCCATAACCACATAGAGCAGCACAAATATAAAGGAATTGCCAATCTCGTAGCACGCCGAAGCCAGCCACAAGGGCAAGTCATCGATGGTGCGCGAGAAGTTGAGTATGAATGCGAGAAACGCAGATACCCCCACGGTCAACACGGCGATTCGCCATGTGGGCGCGAAAGGCAGAATGCACCAGATGTGCCACACTGCATAGGTGAAGCCAGCGAGCGGCAGCAGCAAAAACAAAACAATCCACATGTATGTGTCTCTCTTTATAGAAATACGCTGTTATAACGGTGTCGGTTTGCGTGACGAAAGCCCTTTCGCTGGGCATATTGCCCCTGCAGACATGCCACGCCGGCGTTGGCGGATGGCGGCGATGCGCCGCCATAATTGCCATCCGAGACTAAAGGCCAACGTCTGCCAATATCCTGGCCGACGCACCGGCACGTCCGGCCACGTAAGCCCCGGCATTCTCTCCGGCGCGGCGCAGCCTGTCGGCATCGGACATGAAATCCTCCATCGTCCGGCAGAAGTTGTCGCACCCGGTCACCTCGAAGCCGCCGCCGACCTCCATCAGTTCCTGCGCCTCCATGAAATGCTTGTTGTTAGGGCCAAACATCACCGGCACGCCCCACACGGCGGCCTCCAGCACATTGTGGATGCCCGCGCCGAAGCCCCCGCCCACATAAGCCACGTCGCAGTAATGGTAGATGCTCGACAACAGGCCGAAACAATCTATTATCAAACAATCGGCCTTGGCGACTTCTGCGGGCGTCGCCTTGGTATAGCGGACGGTGGTGCGGTTCAAGGCGTGTTCTATATGCTGCAGGCGGGCTTCGTCTATCTTGTGCGGCGCAACCACCAGCCGCCATTCCTTATGCTCGTTGAAGAAAGGAGAGAGAACCTCACCGTCGGGCGGCCAGCTGCTGCCCGCCACGAACACCTTGTGTCCTTGTGCAAAAGCCTCCAAGATGGGAAGCCTCTTCGATAGATTTTTTATTTCCAGCACGCGGTCGAAGCGCGTGTCGCCGGTGATGGTCACGTTAACTATGCCAATCGTCGCCAACAGTTGGCGGCTTTCCTCGTTTTGCACATAGAAATGTGTGATGCACTTCAGCACGCGGGCATAACTGCGGGCATACCAGCGGAAGAAAACTTGCTTCGGACGGAAAATGCTTGACACGCTGTAAACGGGCACTCCGCGATGCTTCAGTATGCGCAGGTAGTTATACCAGAACTCATACTTAATGAAAAAAGCCATCACCGGATTCACAAGCCGCAGGAAACGGATGGCGTTGAACCGCGTGTCGAGCGGCAGGTAGCACACGATGTCGGCCACATCGTAGTCCTTACGCACTTCGTAGCCCGATGGCGAGAAGAACGTAAGCAATATCTTGTAATCAGGATGCTCGCGGCGCAACCGTTCCATCAGCGGGCGCCCCTGCTCAAACTCGCCAAGCGAGGCCGCATGAAACCACACATATCGCGCCGCAGGGTCTACTTTCCGCTTGAGCACATCAAACGTTTCGTGCTCACCGCGCCACATTTTCCTCACCTTGGAGTCGAACAGGCTGGCTATCGCCACCCATGCCGCGTAGATGCAAATGACTATGTCGTACATCGCCATGTCAGCCGAGTTTCTCTATCGCGCGCCTCATACGCGCCAATGTTTCGTCCTTGCCTAGGAACGCCGATATGTCGAACATGCCTGGCCCCTTGCCCTCGCCCACGAGGGCAAGACGCCATGCGTTCATCACATCGCCGAGCTTGTAGCCTTTCTCTTGCAGCCACCGGTCTACAGCCTGTTCCTGACCCGACGCCGAAAAATCATCCGTAGAAGCGAGCACGGAGGCAAGTTCGTCCATGACGCGCGCCGAGTCGGCTTTCCACCGCTTGCGCCGCGTCTTCTCGTCATACGCTTCCGGTGCCTCAAAGAAGAACGAACACAGCGGCCACAGCTCGTCAACGAAGTTCACGCGATCTTTCATCATGGCCGTCACAGCCAATATCTGCGCATCGGTGGCCTCCACATGGCTGCGCACGATGGGAGCGAACAATCGCGCCACCTCATCGTTGCCCTTGGCGAGCATGTATTCATGGTTGAACCAGATGCATTTCTTGTAGTCGAACTTGGCGCCCGCCTTGCTGCATTTCGACAGATCGAACAGCCGACACAACTCGTCGAGACTGTATATCTCACGCTCCGTACCGGGATTCCAGCCCAAAAGAGCCAGAAAATTAATGATGGCTTCCGGGAAATAACCGCTCTCGCGGAAGCCCGCCGACAGCTCGCCTGTCTTCGGGTCGCGCCATTCGAGAGGAAACACGGGAAAGCCCAGCCTGTCGCCATCACGCTTGCTGAGCTTACCTTTGCCCTCGGGCTTCAGCAGCAGGGGCAGGTGGGCGAAGCGTGGCATGGTGTCGGTCCAACCCAGCGCCTCGTAGAGCAGCACGTGGAGAGGCGCACTGGGCAGCCATTCTTCGCCGCGTATCACGTGGGTTATCTCCATCAAGTGGTCGTCCACGATGTTTGCCAGGTGGTAGGTAGGCAGTCCGTCGGCACTTTTATAGAGAACCTTGTCGTCCATTATGTCGCTCTTCACGTGCACTTCGCCACGAATAATGTCGTCTACGCACACCTCACGCCCCGCTTCCACCTTGAAGCGCACCACGTATTGCCGCCCCTCGGATATCAGTCGTTCCACGTCGCCTGTCGGCATAGTCAGCGAATTGCGCATGGAAAGGCGCGTATGCGCATCGTACTGGAAATTGGGCACGTCCTTGCGCTTGGCCTCCAGCTCATCGGGGGTGTCGAAAGCTATATATGCCTTGCCGTCATCAAGCAGTTGCCTAACGTATTGCTTGTATATGTCGCGACGCTCGCTCTGCCTGTAAGGGCCGTGGTCGCCCCCGAAAGAGACGCCTTCATCGAACGTGATGCCGAGCCAACGGAACGCCTCCAAGATGTATTCTTCGGCTCCCGGCACGAAGCGTCCGCTATCGGTGTCTTCAATCCGGAATATAAGGTCGCCGCCATGCTGGCGCGCAAACATATAATTATATAGTGCGGTGCGCACACCCCCAATGTGCAGCGCACCCGTGGGACTGGGCGCAAAGCGCACCCTCACTTTTCTGTTTTCCATACGAACAAAATCAGTATAAGCTATTTTTCTTGTGCAAAAATACTATATTTTTCTCTTTTTTTGTTTCTTTGTTCAATTATTTGTATTCAAATGTGCGCAATGTACCTCTCACCATGCCATCGGAAGCCCTGTTGAATTTCTTTTACAGCCAAGACGGCTCTATTCACCGATACGCTTTTGCATAAAAGATTGTTTTCCGCAACGCTTCCATTGGCATAGGAAATACCTGAAGACGTGCCACATAAAAAGAGGAGGCTTCGTTTTGGCACTTCACCGGTTGACCACTGCCACAAATACGGCAACGCGGCAAATGTTGGGCACTGCTGTCACATTTTCATGACAAAATGTCGTAGTGAGGTGCGGCATTGCTCCATGTTTTTGCAGTTTGGCATACGCTTTGCTGTAATGAATATGCCGATTGCAGAAGCAATGGGCAATAACAAATAACGATTAATAATAAAATCAAGAATAATGGGAAAGATCATTGGAATTGACTTAGGCACAACAAATTCGTGTGTTGCCGTGTTTGAGGGCAGCGAACCTGTCGTGATAGCAAACAGTGAGGGCAAGCGCACCACACCGTCGGTGGTGGGTTTCGTGGACAACGGCGAGCGCAAGATTGGCGACCCCGCAAAGCGCCAAGCCATCACCAACCCCAAAAACACAGTGTACAGCATCAAACGCTTCATGGGCGAGACATGGGCGCAGTGCGAAAAAGAAGTAAGCAGGGTTCCATTTGCGGTTGTCAACGAGGGTGGCTATCCGCGCGTTGACATCAACGGGCGCAAATATACCCCGCAGGAGATATCGGCCATGATACTCCAAAAAATGAAAAAGACCGCCGAAGACTATATCGGACAAGAGGTGACAGAGGCTGTGATTACCGTGCCTGCATACTTCTCTGACTCTCAGCGGCAAGCCACAAAGGAGGCAGGCCAGATAGCAGGCCTCAACGTGCGCCGCATAGTAAACGAGCCGACGGCCGCCGCGCTTGCCTACGGTGTAGACAAGGCAAACAAAGACATGAAGATAGCCGTGTTCGACCTCGGTGGCGGTACGTTTGATATTTCCATCCTTGAGTTTGGCGGTGGCGTGTTTGAGGTGCTGTCGACCAACGGCGACACCCACCTCGGTGGCGATGACTTTGACCAAGTTATCATCGACTGGCTCGTGAAGGAGTTCAAGAACGATGAGGGTGCCGACCTAACCACTGACCCGATGGCCATGCAACGCCTGAAAGAGGCAGCCGAGAAAGCCAAGATAGAGCTTTCAAGCTCAACTTCCACGGAAATCAACCTGCCTTACATAATGCCTGTGGGAGGCGTGCCAAAGCACTTGGTTAAGACGCTCACCCGCGCGAAGTTTGAACAGCTGGCCCACGACCTGATACAGGCTTGTCTACTGCCGTGCCAGAATGCCATCCGTGACGCCAAACTCACCACAGCCGACATCGATGAGGTTATCCTCGTGGGAGGTTCGAGCCGCATACCCGCCGTGCAGACTCTTGTAAGAGACTACTTCGGCAAGGAGCCATCAAAAGGCGTCAACCCCGATGAGGTGGTGGCCGTGGGAGCTGCCATACAGGGTGCCATACTCAACAAGGAAGGCGGCGTGGGTGATATAGTACTGCTCGATGTGACACCTCTTACGCTGGGTATAGAGACTATGGGCGGTGTCATGACAAAACTGATAGAGGCAAACACCACCATACCATGCAAGAAGAGTGAGGTGTTCTCAACCGCAACCGACAATCAGACAGAGGTCACGATACATGTGCTGCAAGGCGAACGCCCAATGGCTGCGCAAAACAAGAGCATCGGACAATTCAACCTTACAGGCATCGCCCCAGCACGCCGCGGTGTGCCCCAGATAGAGGTAACATTCGACATCGATGCCAACGGCATCTTGAAAGTATCTGCCAAGGACAAGAATACAGGCAAAGAACAGGCCATACGCATCGAGGCTTCGGCCGGCTTAAGCAAGGAAGAAATAGAACGCATGAAAGCGGAGGCCGAGCAGAACGCCGAAAACGACAAGAAAGAGCGTGAGCGCATAGAGAAAATAAACCAGGCCGACTCCATGATATTCACCACGGAGAACTTCTTGAAAGACAACGGCGACAAGATTCCGTCTGACAAAAAGTCTGCGGTGGAAAGCGCACTGTCACAACTGAAAGACGCTCACAAGAGTGGTGATATTGCGGCCATTGACACGGCGATAAACAACATGAATGGTGCAATACAAGCCGCCACTGCCCAGATGTATCAAAACGGAGGTTCACAACAGAACACCGGTAGCCAGCAGGCACAGGGCAACGCATCTAAGAACGATGAAACCATCCAAGATGCGGACTTTGAGGAAGTCAAATGATTCCGATAAGTAAACGAATAATAAACGATAAGCAAAAGCGTGCAGCTCAACGAGTTGCACGCTTTTTGCGTTTATGGGACTCATGGTTTCCATGCCTTTTTATTTCTTATTTGCGACATATTTGCAACACGTCTTATTTGGCGATAAGGTACAACTTAG
>CAZKMT010000033.1:0-23572 GCA_964554115.1 uncultured Prevotella sp. | reverse complement strand
AGTGTGAGCTGTCCGGCGCAGTCGAGCGGACGACCATCATCGTCGGTAACGGCAAAGGCCACACGCGAGGCCAGACCCTGTACGAGGCGACCGCCCTCGGGGTAGAACGACACATTTATCACCTTGGTGCTCAACGTATCGGCCTCACGGCTGCTCGGCAGACGCTTGCGCCAAACAGGCTCGGCTATCTCGGCATGGCTGTAGTCGCCGGCACACTTCGGGGCGTTGAACACTGGCAACACGCGAGAAAAGGTCCACGCCACATCCCAGTTGAGCATATACCTCGTGTAGGTGCGCACCTCATAAAAGCCGGAAATGAGCAGCTTGTCGAGTTTGAATGACCCGTTGCCGCGACCGTTCTCCAGTCGAACCTTGCGCGTCTCGACCACCTCGCCCGTGGGGTCGAGCAACTCTACGTAGAGCACACTGCTCTGGTCGGTCAGCGCGCGACGGTCGGCACGCACCACATAGGCACTAAACCACATCGTCTCGTTCCGGAAATAGCCCGTATTGTCGAAATGCAGGTACACCTTCTCCTGTGGGAACAGCCGGTTGAACGACTCGATATTGCCAACAAAACGGCGCAGGGAGTCGAGCGCGGTGGGAACGCCTGCATTCACGGGAACAGCAACATCGCCCTGCGCAATACCGGCGGACGCAAGGGAAATGCCGAACAATAAGCAAATAAATCTCGTTTTCATTATCTTGTTATTCCTTATAGTTAGCGATGCGAAAATAATAAAAAACATTGCAAAGCGGAAAAACATCCAAAAAATCCACAAAAGATGTCACACAGGTATTTTTTACGACTTAAAGCACTGATTTACAGCGGTTTTACCCTCCAAATAAAGATAAGCCAGACGATAACTAAATGTGACAAAACCAAACTGTTATTTTATCTTTTTCGCCTTGTTGAGCCTATATTTCCTGATTCGCACCGCACTCTCACTGATGCCAAGTATGCCGGCCATTTCCTTGTCGGAATAGCCCATCGCATTCAATACAAGGTAAACCAACTCTGAGATGGTAAACTTGCCGTATGCCTTAAGCCAACCATTGAACACGTCTGTATCATGCATGGCGAAATACAAGACAAAACCTTTCTCTACACCAGGCAATGAATAAGGAAACTTGCCATTGGCCTCTATTTCGCAGAAAGCAGCCTTGCCTGTGGACATGAGCAACAGTATGTCGGCACTAAACTCTTTGAACAGCCGTGCCAGCTCCTCTATCTTAGCCGCATCGGTGGAATTAATGGCTTCAAGGTCACTATAACGCGACCGCAAATCATCGAGTTCTGCGTCTTTTTTCTGCAATGACGCCCTGGCCCTGCTGGCATGACGGTGAAAAAACAACACAACAATGAGCGCCGCAAAAGCCAAAAACACGGCTGTAAGCACACACCAAAACGCCAGACGGTAAGAATGGCTTACCTGCAGCTGATGGTCGTATTTGAGCTGAAGCTCGGTAACACGCGAGTCAAGCATGGCCTTGCCAACGGAATCGGGCAAGTGAGCCATCCCGCGACACAATACATAAGCCTCGCAATAATCCTTACGCGAAGCATAGTAATCGGTCATTGACTCCAAAATGGAGATGCGAGTCGGCGGGGTGCTGATGGCGAGCGCGTGCCGCCACATGGCAAGAGCCTCGGCTGGCTCGCCCTCATTATTATATATCAGCAGGCACTTTCAGCGCATTGTCACGCGGCTTTACACGCAGTGACCACAATAGATATTTCTTGGCATTTACGTCGTCGCCATTCTCATGGTAACAGACACCGATATTAGCCAAGGTGAGAGCCTTGACAGCACTGTCAAACCGGTTGATAATAGGCAGAGCCTGCTTCAGACAGACCAGCGCACTGTCATCAGGTTCCAAAAGGGCATAAGCCCTGGCGACATCTTATAATGGCACAAGCCAGATAATCAGGATCGCCATATTCCTTAGCCTTATCAAGGAACAACTTTGCGTATTTCAAATTAAGCAAATAATTTCCAGCTTCATCATTCAGGTTGCCCAAAGCCTTATACACTTTGACCTGATAAAGGAGATTGCCTGTGCGGGCAGCCACGCGCTCACACTCCTTGAGCAGGCTGACGGCCTCATTGGGATTGTGGCTCGGCTGCCGGTAACCGCATTGTAATAAAGGGCGCGGACATGATTATAACTGTCGCCGCAAGAAACAAAATGGCTGACGCAGAAAGGCATGAGGCTGTCGGCCGTGGTCGGCTCGTAACACTTATACTGCGCCTGGGTGAGCAACAGGTAATAGAGGGCACGTTCGTCGTCTGACAACGAATCCACCCTGCCGATTTGTCCAAGCAGCACCAAGGCAGAATCGGGATAGTTCTCAACGAGACTGTCCGCCTGCGACAACAACTCAGCACTGCGCTGCCCGCAGGAACAGGCGCAGAAAAACATGGCTGTCATCACGAAAACAACAACGAGACGTATTGTCATGGTATTGAGCATTATCTGAAATAGATATAACCGTACCGCAAAGATACGGATTTTTAAAAACACTTGCAAAATTTTCGCGTCATTTTGTCATGCACCATTAAACCGACTTGGACCTTGGCAGAAAAAAGATACACACATCATTTTTATTCCGTTTTTATTTGGTTTCGGCTTTTTTATTTAGTATTTTTGCATTGCCTATTAGCAGGCTCGCCTTGCAGCCATCCGGACGCAGGAGACAAGGACTGTCAACAACTTGAACCCTAAGAGAAAAGAGAACAATGATATACATAGACCTGCCCGACATGGTGGCAAGGGATGCGGCATTCTATCTGGCGACGGAGGAGTATGTGGCGCGCAACATAAACGCCGACGAATGCTTCTTCACGTGGCAGGTGGGACCGAGCGTCATCTTCGGCCGTCACCAAGTGCCCGAAGCAGAGCTTGACATCGACTACTGCCGACGTAACGGCATAAGCACATTCAGGCGCAAGAGCGGTGGGGGCTGCGTGTATGCCGACAGGGGCAACGTAATGCTTTCGTACATAACCAGCGGCGACTCGGTAGCCTTCACTTACAACAAGTACGTGAACAACATATTGCTCGCACTGCGGCACACAGGCATAGAAGCCACCGCAAGCGGGCGCAACGACATATTGGTGGACGGCGGCAAAGTGTCGGGCACGGCTTTCTACCACCTTCCAGGACGATGCATAGTGCACGGCACCCTGCTCTACGACACAGACATGGAAAACATGACGCACGCCCTGACCCCGCCCGACGACAAGCTGCAAAGCAAGGGTGTGCACAGTGTACGCAGCCGCATAACGCTGCTTAAGAACCACACCACAATGTCGCTCGAAGGACTGAAGGACGCCTTGACGCACAACTTGTGCAACAGAAGCATCAGCCTTACGCCGGCCGACATGGAGAAGATAGAACGTATAGAGGCCGAATACCGCTCGCCGGAGTTCATCTTCGGCAACAATCCGCCCTACTCCACGCAACGCGGACGCCGCATAGAGGGCGTGGGGCGCATAAACGCACGCATCGACCTGAGCGGCAACACCATACGCAACATAATGTTTACGGGCGACTTTCTGCCTGGCGACATGCCTCTGGAGCAGCTCGAGAGCGCGCTAAGCGGTGCCAAGCTGACACCGACAGGCTTGGCAACGGCACTCGCCGACGGACAGGCCGCCTCCATACGAGGTCTGGACACAGCCACACTCATATCAATTCTTACTGACAATATCTAAATACATAAAGACAAAATGGAGAACAAGCAAACCTGTCTATACGACAAGCACGTGGCCTTAGGGGCGCTGATACGCCCGTTCGGTGGCTTCGAAATGCCTATACAATACACTTCTATCGAAGACGAGCACCGTGCCGTGCGCACGGCCTGCGGCGTGTTCGACGTGTCGCACATGGGCGAAGTGACGGTCAGAGGCAACGATGCCGAACGCTACATAAACCACATCTTCACCAACGACACCACAGCCATCAAGCCGGGAGAGATACTGTATGGCATGATGCTCTACCCTGACGGTGGCACTGTCGATGACCTGCTGGTCTACAAGATGGGGGCGGCAGACTTCCTGCTCGTGGTCAACGCAGCCAACACCGACAAAGATTGGGAGTGGATGAAGCAGAACGCCGATGGCTATGACATCACCATCGAGAACAACTCCGACCACTACGGACAGTTGGCCGTGCAGGGTCCCGATGCCGAAAGCGTAATGGAAGAGGTACTCAATCTGCCGTGCAAGGAACTGACGTTCTACACTTTCAAGGCCGATGGCGGCGTGATAATAAGCAGGACAGGCTACACCGGAGAAGACGGATTTGAGATTTACGGACCACACGGATTCATACGCGACTGCTGGGACAGACTGATGCAAAGCGGCGGACGGTGCAAGCCGTGCGGCCTTGGATGCCGTGACACGCTGCGCTTCGAAGTCGGGCTTCCACTCTACGGCGACGAACTGTCGCCGGAGATATCACCCGTGATGGCCGGGCTGTCGATGTTCTGCAAGATGGACAAGTCCGAGTACATAGGCCGCGAGGCCATAGCGCGACAGAAAGCCGTAGGCACAGACCGCAAGGTGGTGGGCATAGAACTGGCCGACAGAGCCATACCACGCCACGGATATGCCGTGCTCAAGGACGGAGCGAAGATAGGCGAAGTCACCACCGGCTACCACACCATATCCACAGACAAGAGCGTCTGCATGGCGCTCATAGACTCTACCCACTCGAAAATCGGCACAGAAGTGGAAGTGCAAATACGCAAGAAGACCTTCGCGGGCACGGTAGTGAGGAAACGTTTCTACGACAAGCATTACAAGAAGTGACCGGCAGTCACACGAAGACGGCACGACATGGCCGCCGCAGTCCTCAAAAGTGATAAGACAAAGAAAAAGAACAAACCAACAAAACAAATACAACGTTATGGCAAAAGTAATTGAAGGACTCTACTACGCAGAGTCGCATGAGTACGTAAGAGTGGATGGCAACTACGGCTACATCGGCATCACTGACTATGCACAAAACGCATTGGGCAACGTGGTGTATGTAGACATGCCCGAGGTTGACGACGAGGTTACGGCAGGCGAGGGCTTCGGCGCCGTGGAAAGCACCAAGGCCGCCAGCGACCTCAATGCCCCCGTAAGCGGCACGGTGGTTGAGGTGAACCCCGCACTCGAAGACCAGCCAGAGCTAATCAACCAGGACGCTTTCGCCAATTGGATTATAAAAGTGGAGATGTCTGACCCGACCGAACTCGACAACCTCATGGATGCAGCGGCATACGAAAATATGTGCAACAAATAAAAACAGAGGGGAGAAGTTGGCTCGCGGCAATGACACTTGCCATCCGGGAAAGCTTTCACATGGCATAGCCCGCCAAGAGGAGTCCACCGCCTGTACATGAACACGTCCGGAGGATGTTTACAATGGATAAAAGGCATGAAAAGCGGTGCATGTGCAAACCTTGACGGCCACTGTCACAAGCCGAACCGAAAGGCGAAATGAACGGCAACGCAAACAAGCGACAAGAATAGCCAACCGCATTGCCACCCTTTCCAGTCTTCACCCCTTAACCCCTTATTTTATGACTTACAAGTATTTTCCACATACGGAGACGGACATAAAAGCCATGCTGGAGCGAGTCGGAGTACGGTCGACAAGCGATCTCTACGCCGAAGTACCTGAAAGCGTGCGCTTTAAGCGCGACTATGACTTGCCCGAGGCCATGAGCGAAATGGAGGTGAGGGCTTTCTTCAAGAAGCTCGGACAAGAAAACAAGCAACTGACATGCTTTGCCGGCGCAGGTGTCTACGACCACTACACGCCGGCAGTGGTGCCGCAGATAGTCAACAGGTCGGAGTTTCTGACCTCTTACACGCCCTATCAGGCCGAGGTATCGCAAGGAACCCTACATTATATCTTTGAATACCAATCGATGATGGCCGAACTTACAGGCATGGACATATCGAATGCGTCGCTCTACGATGGTTCCACAGCAACAGCCGAAGCCATGCTCATGGCAACGGCCGTGGCCAAAAAGGCACGCAAAGTGCTTGTATCGGCAACGATAGACCCGAAAATAATGGCCGTGATGCGTACATACGCCCACTTCCACGGCGTCGAAATCGAGACGGTTTGCGCCACCGATGGAGCTACCGACAAGGCCGACTTGGAAGCCAAACTGGCCGGTGGCGGCGTGGCAGGCGTGGTGGTACAGCAGCCCAACTACTATGGCGTGGTGGAAGACTACACGGGATTTGCCGATGCCGTTCACACCGCCAAGGCCTTGTTCATCATGAACAGTGTGCCCGCCGACCTGGCCGTACTGCGCACTCCGGGCGAATGGGGAGTCGACATCGCCGTGGGCGACGGACAGAGTCTGGGACTGCCGATGTCGTTCGGAGGCCCTTACGTAGGCTATATGTGCTGTCGAGAGAAACTGATGCGCAAGATGCCGGGACGCATCGTGGGCATGACGAAAGACTCACGAGGACAGCGTGCCTTCGTGCTTACGCTCCAAGCGCGCGAGCAACACATACGCCGCGAAAAAGCGACTTCGAACATTTGCTCCAACGAAAGCCTCATGGCTCTCTTCGCAACAGTTTACATGTCTATCATGGGCAGGCAAGGACTGAAAGAAGCAGCAGAGCTTTCTTATGCAGGGGCGCACTACATGATGGAACGCCTCGTAGCCACCGGACACTTCACACCGACCTTCAACCGCCCGTTTTTCAACGAGTTCTGCGTGAACTATGACGGTGATGTGGACGCCCTCCAACGCCACTTCATCGACAATGGCATCTTCGGCGGCGTGAAGGTAGGCAGCGGCACCATCATGTTTGCCGTCACGGAAAAGCGCACCAAGGATGAAATAGACAAACTAATCGACATCATCTGACTTATGAACAACAGACTTTACGGCAACCTTATATTCGAACTGTCGCACGAAGGACGCAAGGCTTACTCACTGCCGACAAACAAGTTTGGCAACTATGCTGTGCCCGATGACATGCGACGCGCCACAGACGCAGCACTGCCGGAGTGCGACGAACTGACCGTTGCGCGCCATTATACCAACCACAGCGAAAACAATTTCGGCGTGAACAACGGCTTCTACCCATTGGGCAGCTGCACGATGAAATACAATCCCGCCATAAACGAAGAGATAGCCGCCATGCCCGAATTTGCCGACCTGCATCCATTGCAGCCTGCCGACACCTGCCGGGGCGCTCTCGACGTGTATGACGGACTGCAGCGGGCACTGTCTGAAATATCCGGACTGGCCAAGTTTACACTCAATCCCTTTGCCGGCGCGCACGGAGAGCTTACCGGACTGATGATAATACGCAGCTATCACGAGCGGCGCGGCGACATGAAACGCACCAAAGTGATTGTGCCAGACTCGGCACACGGCACCAATCCTGCTTCGGCGGCGGTGTGCGGACTCGACGTGGTGGAAGTCAAAAGCACACCTGAGGGCATAATAGACGTGGCTGACTTGCGCTCATTACTTGACGACACGGTGGCTGCCATGATGATGACCAACCCGAACACGCTCGGGCTCTTTGAGCGTGAGATACCCGAAATAGCCAAGCTCGTGCATGACTGCGGCGCACTCATGTACTACGACGGCGCAAACCTCAATCCGATGCTCGGCGTATGCCGTCCCGGCGACATGGGATTTGACGTGATGCACATCAACCTCCACAAGACATTCTCGACCCCGCACGGCGGCGGCGGGCCCGGAGCCGGCCCCGTGGGCGTGCGTGCCGGACTCGAAGACTTGCTGCCCAGTGAACACGGACTGTCCGTAGGGCCTTACCACGGAAACTTCGCCGTGCTGCTGCGCGCATACGCCTACATACTGACCATGGGCAAAGAGCACATCAAACAAGTAGGACCGCTGGCCACACTCAATGCCAATTACATAAAGGAATCACTCAAGAATGTATACGAACTGCCCATTGACACCGTGTGCAAGCACGAGTTCGTGTTTGATGGACTTAAAGACAAGTCGACTCATGTGACCACCATGGACGTGGCAAAGAGGCTGCTTGACTACGGCTATCACGCCCCGACAATCTATTTCCCACTGCTTTTCCACGAGTCGCTAATGATAGAACCGACCGAAAACGAAAGCAAAGATACCATCGACAAGTTCATTGCCGTAATGCGACAGATTGCTGACGAGGCTGCCAACGAGCCTGAAGTAGTGAAGAGCGCGCCGCACGACACCCCGATAGGGCGCGTGGATGACGTGCTTGCCGCAAAGCACCCCGTGACCACTTACCGCCAAATGATCACGGAAGCGTGTGACGGACAATAACCGCGCCCATGTTCCGGAGACTGTGCGGGGGCGCACACGGGAATCAATCGCCGTGCGCCCCGTACATCTATATATCCTTTACAACAATCGAATAAAAGCATGAACACAGACTTAATAATAATAGGCAGCGGCCCCGGAGGCTACAGAGCCGCCGAACATGCCGCCCGCAACGGGTTGCAAGTGGTGGTTGCCGAAAGAGCCGAAGTGGGTGGCACATGCCTCAACAGAGGCTGCATACCCACGAAAGCCTATGCCCGCAACGCAGAGATAACAGACATACTGCACGATGCCGGCGCAATGGGCATCGACAATGTCAGCTATACATTCGACTTCGCCACGGCAGCATCGCGCAAGGACAACATAGTGAACGCGTTGCGCAACGGCGTGGAAACGTTGCTGTCGGCACCGGGCATAACGCTCGTGCATGGCGAAGCAGCATTCAAGGATGCCCACACCGTAGTCATCGGAAACGAAGAATACACCGCGCCAAACATCATAATAGCCACCGGTTCAGTACCCAAGACGCTCCATCTTGGCGGAGGATGTGCCCCTGCCATGGTCATCGACTCCGATACCCTGCTGGCTGCCACAACGCTGCCGAGCCGCGTCTGCATCGTTGGCGCGGGCGTGATAGGCATGGAGTTTGCTTGTATTCTAAACAGTTTCGGCTGTGATGTCACTGTAGTGGAGTTTCTCAAGGAATGCCTGCCCTCACTCGACAGCGACGTGGCAAAACGACTGCGCAAGGCGATAGAGCGGCGCGGGGTGAAGTTCTACATGCAATCGTCAGTGCAGGCCATAAAAGACGGCATCGTGACTTTTGAACGAAAGGGCAAGTCTACGGATGTGGAAGCCGACCAAGTGCTGATGGCTGTGGGACGCGCGCCGTCACTCAGCAATCTCAACCTCGACGCCGCAGGCATTGCTTACAGCCAGAACGGCATCGCCACTGACGACAACATGCAAACCAACATAGCCGGAATCTATGCCATAGGCGATGCCAACGGACGACAGATGCTGGCTCACGCCGCCACCATGCAGGGCATAAGGGCCGTGAACCACATATTGGGTCGCACCGACTCCATACGCCTTGACATCATGCCCGCAGCCATATTCACCCATCCGGAGGCTGCAAGCGTGGGCGTTAGCGAAGACTTCTGCAAGGCGCACGACACGCCATGCCGCACGGCACGCGCCAACTACCGTGCCAATGGCAAGGCATTGGCCATGGGCGAGGCCGAAGGCATGGTGAAGATGATAACCGACGAGAACGGAAAGATAATCGGTTGCCACGCCTACGGTGTCCATGCAGCTGACATGATACAGGAAGCCAGCGTGCTCATGTGCCGCGACACCACTGCCACAGAACTGGCCGACATGGTACACATACACCCCACGATAAGCGAGATGATGCAGGAGTGCGCCGAACAGCTCGCCCGCAACTGACGGGCACAAGCCACCGGACATCACTCCGCCACGCACTGACGGATACCGAAACGGCATATTAAAACAGCGGGGAGGCTTCCCATTTGGAAGTCTCCCCGCTGTTTTAATGTGCCCGACACAACGGCAGTGTCGCAAGCCGCCCATTAATCATCCTCCTGTACATCAGGCGACCAGAAGTCCACCAGCCATATCTCAAATATCAGAGTGCTGTAACCCGGAATAGGCGAACTGCCACTTGTGCCATAAGCCAACTGATAAGGTATGTAGACTATCCAATGGTCGCCGCGCTGCATGTGCTGCAAGGCGGTGGCAAAGCCGTCTATCATGCTGCTACCCGACGAACTGCCTATGGCAAATTCGGTCGGACTGGCCAAATCAGCATCGTAATCCCCATAGAAAGAATAGTCGAACACATAACCCGACGGATACGAAGTGGAAGGCAGCAACTTACCTGTATAGTGTATGCTCACGGTATCGGTATAGAGCGGTGAGCCGCCGCCCACAGTGCTTTCCTCCACCACATTGACTATGATATAGTCGCCGTAAGAGCCCTCCGTGCTATCAGACTTCGACCAACTCTTTATCCGTTTCCAGTCTGTGCGCGTTGTGTCGTCCTCGAGCAGGGCAAGTACCGAGTCAGTAAGGTTATTGAAAAAAGTCTCGTTGCGCACTCGCCAGTCCGGATATTCCTCCACAGTGTCGTCTTCTTCACTACACGCCACCATGCCGAAAGCCACCGTGAGTGCGGCAACTATCAAGAAAAAGCCACGTCTTTCCATCACTGCAATTTTTTGAGCAGGCCTGATATGCTCACCTTGTCATCGATGATGGCATCCAAGTCTGCAATGTTTACTCTTTCCTGAGCCATCGTGTCGCGGTGGCGCAAGGTCACGGTATTGTCTTTGAGCGTATCGTAGTCCACGGTCACGCAGTAGGGAGTTCCTATGGCATCCTGCCTGCGGTAACGCTTGCCGATGGTATCTTTCTCGTCATACTGGCAGTTGAAGTGGAACTTCAGCGCGCCGACTATCTCGCGGGCCTTTTCGGGCAGCCCGTCTTTCTTCACCAGCGGCATCACGGCCAGCTTGACGGGAGCCAGCGCAGCAGGCAGGTGGAGCACGGTGCGGACTTCGCCTCCCTCGAGCGTTTCCTCCTCATACGAGTGGCACATCACGCTAAGGAACATACGATCCACGCCTATCGATGTCTCTATCACATAGGGAGTGTAGCTCTCGTTGGTCTGCGGGTCGAAATACTTAATCTGCTTGCCGGAGTACTTCTCATGCTGCGACAGGTCGAAGTCGGTGCGGCTGTGGATGCCCTCCACCTCCTTGAAGCCGAAAGGCATACGAAACTCTATGTCTGTGGCGGCATTGGCGTAATGCGCCAACTTATCGTGGTCGTGGAAACGGTAGTTTTCCGCGCCGAAGCCCAAAGCCTGGTGCCAGCCCATGCGCAGCTGTTTCCACCGCTCGAACCACTCAAGCTCTGTGCCGGGCTTCACGAAGAACTGCATTTCCATCTGCTCAAACTCACGCATACGGAATATGAATTGGCGGGCAACGATTTCGTTGCGAAAAGCCTTTCCTATCTGCGCTATGCCGAAAGGCACTTTCATGCGCCCCGTCTTCTGCACGTTCAAGTAGTTCACGAAGATGCCTTGAGCAGTCTCCGGGCGCAGGTACACTTTCATTGCCCCATCGGCCGATGCGCCCATTTCGGTAGAAAACATGAGGTTAAACTGGCGCACATCAGTCCAGTTCTTCGTGCCCGATATTGGGTCAACTATCTCCTCATCCATTATTATCCGCTTCAGCTCGTCAAGGTCGGGGCCTTGCATGGCACGGGTATAGCGTTCGTGCAGCGCATCGCGCTTCTGACCATACTCCAACACGCGGGCGTTTGTGTTTCGGAACTGTCGCTCATCGAAAGCGTCACCGAAACGTTTGCGCGCCTTTGACACCTCCTTTTCTATCTTCTCGTCGTATTTTGCTATCTGGTCTTCTATGAGATTGTCTGCACGATACCGCTTCTTGGAATCGCGGTTGTCGATGAGAGGGTCGTTGAAAGCGTCCACGTGACCCGACGCCTTCCATATTGTGGGGTGCATGAATATGGCGGAATCGATGCCCACGATGTTCTCATGGAGCAGCACCATGCTCTTCCACCAATATTCCTTGATGTTGTTTTTCAGTTCAACTCCGTTCTGAGCATAGTCGTAAACGGCGGCCAGGCCGTCGTAGATGTCGCTGCTTGGGAACACGAACCCGTATTCCTTGCAGTGCGACACGATTTTCTTAAATACGTCTTCTTGTGCCATTGAATATGTGATAAGTGCTTTGTTTGCTGTACGGCAACCTTTTGCGCCATTCCTCGGAATCCCTGCCGACAAGTCTCCACGCATGGCCATACGGCACCCCTGCGGCGCATGATGGCACCGCAATGCACCGCCGCACATGGCATGACGCTCCGTTGGCGTGTGTTTCCGCGTGCAAATATAAAGCAAATCGACAAAAAAACAAAACTTTTTCACACACATTATAAAAACATACTGTCACAACGCACCACGCACCAGCGTCACATCCGGTCCACCCGGCAAGCGCGAAGACTTACGCAGGCTGCACATCGCAACCTCCGGTTTTGTAAAGATATTTCACATCGCAGGCAGTGAACGGAAGAGCACCATTTCCGGTCAGCAATCCATTGAATGCCAATGCGTTTGCGATATTGGCCGTTTCGCGTTCCGAAACAGGCCGTTTCATGCCCTGAAACAGCGCGTTTTGCAAAGCGATTCGGCCCGTTTTGAAACGCGAAACGGCAGGCATCATGTCGCAACACCATATTTTGTAAACATTATTTACCACTGCCATGCTCCGCCAACACCACGTGCGCGCCCATGCCCAACGCCGCGACACGGCGACAGCGAACAGCACCACTCAGACGGTGTGTCAAGACATGGCCACCGCTGAGGCGCGACCCAAAGGCCGTCACGGGCAAAAAAAGTGCTACGGCTTCCTTTTTTCCATTATTTTGCAGTACCTTTGCATTAGATACGCCGCCCCCGACAGCCCCGTACGCTGCCAAGCCGCAGCCAAAATGCCGACGGCGGCGCAAAGCAAACCAGTCGTGACTGCCATGCACACTGCCTGGCCTCATTGCACTTTAGCTATGCAGAAACTGATAGAACTATACAAACAATGGGCGGGCGAACCACCGGCCAACATCCAAAGGCTGGCCTCTGCGGGCAGCAACCGCGAGTATTACCGCCTGGCCGACGCTGAGGGCGGCACCGTGATAGGCACCATTGGCACGAGCCGCGACGAAAACCACTCTTTCATCTGTCTCAGCAAGCACTTCACAAAGCGGCGGCTGCCGGTGCCACGCATACTGGCCGCCGGCGATGATGAGCTTCGCTACCTGCAAACCGACCTCGGTTCCGTGTCGCTGTTCGACGCCGTAGCGGGAGGGCGCGAGGCCGGCGGACGCTACAACCTTACGGAGAAAGAACTACTGACGCGCGCCATCCGCGGACTGCCCGACATACAGATACTCGGCTCGCGCGGCCTTGACTTCAGCGTTTGCTATCCACAACCGGAGTTCGACGCCGACACGGTGCTCTTCGACCTCAACTATTTCAAGTATTGTTTCCTGAAGCCGTTAGAGATTGATTTCCACGAACTGAAGCTCGAAGCCGACTTCAGGCTCTTCGCGAGAGAGCTTACTTCAGAACCGTGCGACAGCTTCATGTACCGCGATTTCCAAGCGCGCAACGTGATGCTCGACAGCCACGGCAATCCTTATTTCATCGATTTCCAAGGCGGACGAAAAGGCCCTTACTATTACGATCTGGCCTCATTCCTGTGGCAAGCGGCGGCCAAATACCCCCACAAGCTGCGCCGTGAGCTGGTCGCGGAATACTACGCGGCCCTAAAAGACTATACAGAGGTGCCTCCGGTGCGCCATTTCGTGGAGCGGCTGTGCCAGTTTGTGCTGTTCCGCACGCTGCAAGTGCTCGGTACTTACGGTTTCCGCGGCTATTTCGAACGCAAGAAACATTTCATCGATTCCATTCCGCAGGCCATCCAGAACCTGCGTGAGATGCTTCCGCTGAAGTGCTTCTACTACCCTTACCTTATGGATTTGCTGCGCCGGATAACCGAGATGCCGCAGTTTGCTTCCATCGAACAGCCGGCATTAAACCGCGCCGACGGATATCGCACGGCCGAGAAAAACATATATGACGCGCACCCGCAAGACGGGCCGGCTACATTCTCAAAGTACGACGGACACGGGCCGCTGGTGGTGCGCGTGTTCAGTTTTTCCTACCGCAAAGGCATTCCGGAAGACGAGTCAGGCAACGGCGGAGGCTATGTGTTCGACTGCCGCAGCACGCACAACCCCGGACGCTATGAACCCTACAAGCAGTTGACCGGTCTCGATGAACCGGTCATCCGCTTCCTTGAAGACGACGGCGAGATTCTTTCTTTCCTCGAAAGCGTCTACCGGCTGGCCGACACCCATGTGCGCCGCTACCTGCAGCGCGGCTTCACCAGCCTGATGTTCTGCTTCGGATGCACAGGTGGGCAACACCGCAGCGTATATTGCGCCCAGCACCTGGCCGAGCACCTTAACAAGAAGTTTGGAGTGGAGGTGCGCATAACACACCGCGAACAGGGCATAACGTCCGTACTGGAAGCCGACAGACAACAATGACAAGACAAGGAGGACGGCAGACATGACAAAGATGCAGGCAATGGTGTTCGCCGCCGGCTTGGGCTCACGGCTGAAACCGCTCACCGACACGATGCCCAAGGCAATGGTGCCTGTGGGTGGCATGCCGCTGATACGGCGCGTGATGGAAAAGCTCGCAGCCTCCGGCGCGGAGCGTGTGGTGGTCAATGTCCACCACTTTGCGCGGCAGATAACCGACTACCTGGCCGCCAACCGCAACTTTGGCCTCGACATACGCATATCCGACGAGTCGGCCGAATTGCTCGACACGGGCGGTGGCCTAAAGAAAGCCGCCCGCCTGTTCGACAGCTCCGCTCCGATATTACTCCACAACGTAGACATATTGAGCGACGTGGACCTCGCGGCGTTCTACTCCGATGCCGCCAAGGCCGACGCGACCCTGCTCGTGAGCCGACGCCGCACCAAGCGCAACCTGCTCTTCGATGGAGACATGCGTCTTGTGGGATGGACAAACACCGAGACAGGCGAGGTGCAAAGCCCATACCCCACCCTCAAACCGGAACGCTGCGCCATGTATGCCTTTGCCGGCATACACGTGTTTTCGCCACGGCTGTTCCCGCTGATGGAGGCTTTTCCGGACAAGTTCGGCATAATAGACTTCTATCTCAGTGCCTGTGGCAAGGCCAACGTGCGCGGACTTGCCGCCGAAAGCCTACGGCTGCTCGATGTGGGCAAGCCCGACACGCTGGCCGAAGCAGAACGCCTTGCCGCCGCAACAGGCGGGAGGCAAACTGCCGCACGGACTGAAACGGGCGACAGCCAAGAAGCGGCATCACCGACACAAGCCCCCGACATAAACCAATAAAGTACGCAAACGCGGCGCAACTTCGCGAAAATGTAGTACCTTTGCGGGCGGGAACAGTCCATGTCGCCACGCAGCCTGTAGCCATGCCCGCCATGGAAAGCGCATCACCGCGCAAGACACCGATAACGGAGTAACATTAACCAACCATTATATATGCAACAGAAGATTATCATTCTCGACTTCGGCTCACAGACCACGCAACTAATAGGCCGCCGCGTGCGCGAGCTCGACACCTTCTGCGAAATCCTTCCGTACAACAAATTTCCTAAAGACGACCCAACGGTGATAGGCGTCATACTGAGTGGCTCGCCATATTCGGTCCACGACCCGGAGGCGTTCAAAGCCGACCTCAGCCGGTTTGCCGGGCGTTTGCCTGTGCTGGGCATCTGCTACGGGGCGCAGTTCATGGCAAACGAAAACGGAGGCAAGGTGGAAAAGACCGACACCCGCGAATACGGGCGCGCCACCCTGCAGTGGATAGACACCAACGACAGGCTCTTCAAGGGCTTCGACAGCAACTCGCAAGTATGGATGAGTCATGGAGACACTATCACATCACCACCCAAGGGATGCCACACGATAGCCTCTACCGAGAGCGTCAGGTATGCCGCCTACGCCTGTGACGATGCCCCTCTGTGGGGCGTACAGTTCCATCCGGAAGTGTTCCACACCACACAAGGCAAGCAACTGCTCAGCAACTTCGTGGTGGACATCTGCGGAAGCAGGCAGGAATGGAGCGCAGCATCGTTCGTAGAAAGCACCATAGCTGAACTGAAGGAACAGATAGGTGAAGAGCGCGTCATACTCGGACTTTCCGGAGGGGTAGACTCTTCGGTGTGCGCCGTGCTGCTCAACAAGGCCATCGGCCACAACCTGACATGCATCTTCGTAGACCACGGGATGCTGCGCAAAGACGAGTACAGGAAAGTGATGGAAGCATACATCGGACTTGGGCTTAACGTCATTGGCGTCGACGCCAGCGAGAAGTTCTTCAACGACCTCAAAGGCATAACCGACCCGGAGCAGAAACGCAAGACGATAGGCCGCGACTTCATCGAAGTGTTCAACGCAGAAGCCCAAAAGATAACCGACGCAAAATGGCTTGCACAAGGCACCATCTACCCCGACCGCATAGAAAGCCTGAGCATCACGGGCATGGTCATAAAGAGTCACCACAACGTCGGGGGGCTGCCGAAAGACATGCGACTGCGGCTCTGCGAGCCGCTCAAGTGGCTCTTCAAGGACGAAGTGCGCCGCGTTGGCTACCAACTGGGGATGCCCGAACGCCTCATCAAGCGGCATCCGTTCCCCGGACCGGGCCTCGCCGTGCGCATATTGGGCGACATCACGCGCGAAAAGGTGCGTATATTGCAGGAAGCCGATGACATTTACATAGAGAACATGCACAAATACGTGTGCCCTGACGGCGAAGTGCTCTACGACAAGGTGTGGCAAGCGGGCGCCGTGTTGCTGTCAACGATACGCAGTGTGGGCGTGATGGGCGACGAACGCACCTATGAACACCCCGTGGCCCTGCGCGCAGTGACCAGCACCGATGCCATGACCGCCGACTGGGCACACTTGCCCTATGACTTCATGGCCAAGGTTTCCAATGAGATAATAAACAAGGTGAAAGGGGTTAACCGCGTATGCTACGACATATCCTCCAAGCCCCCATCGACCATCGAGTGGGAATGAGAAGGCGCAGCAGGCCTCTCGTGCAACATCTGCAACCCCGACATGCGAAAGCGGGTGCGCCCCGATGGTCTGTGCCATCGGCGGCGCACCCGCCTTTTTCAGTGGCCACAATGCCATGCTTTCCCATGTCGCATCGGCAATCATTGTAAATGCCGACACCGGAAGGCCTCCAAAGGCCCAAGGCGTGCTTCACAGAGCCGCACACAGGCTCCGGAACGCCCCTGTCAAATATTCTTCAAGAACTCTATCTCAATTATTTTCAGCGAGCACCTGCCCCTGACCGCCGCCTCATCGTTACGGGCATCAAGCTCCCTCACAGCCCCAAAGGCGTCTTTCGAGGTACTTTCGCCAAGCGAGCGAATGGTGTACGTGCTGGCCTTAGGGGCATCAGACAACGGAATATGTATGTAACTGAGAGCCTTCGGTGTCCATCCCTGCCACACAAGCGAATCGCCGGCGTAGACAGCTATCGGATAAGTGGTGGCGCGGAAGCCTTTCATCTTCACGCAAATGTCGTCAATTTGCGTGTCCTCGGCAAGCGTATAGGTAATCCAAGCCTCCTCCATTTCATTGCCACTCTCCCACGATGTATTCTCGTAAGTGTCAAAACTGAGCCGCGGGTCATTGCCGCTGCCGGCCTCAGCCGACACTATCTGCACACCTCTACGCCACTGGCGGAACGATGGTTCGGCCGGCGTCTCGCCACGGTCGAGCGACGGCATAAGTCCGTCTGACGGCATCAAGGTTGACAATCCGCCCTCTACCTCAACAGGATTGGTGGTGAGCGTTATGATTGCGTCGGCCATGCCATCAGCCTTGGCGGTAAGGGTCACCGTGCCAGCCTTGGCAAGCGAGCGCAGCATGACGCGGTTTACACCGCACTCCACGGGCAGAGTGTCGCAAAGCACGTGGTTGTCCTTGCCCTTTGCCACACCACCGCGCCACTCCGCAGGCCCATCGACAGAGAACGATATGAGACTGTTGTCAAGTGGGCAGCGTCGCCCCTGCTTGTCGACCACCTCCACTTGCACGAGCGCGATGTCCGCTCCGTCGGCTCTCCAGCCCGTGGGGTTCTCGATGGCAGTGAGCTTCAAGTGGTCGGCCGGGCCTGAAGTCTCAAGCGAATGGCTCGACACCTCACGACCGGACTTGTCCATGCCGATGGCCGTAAGTTTATCGGCAACGTATTCCAAGTCATTGAACACGTATAGAAAACGGTATTTATGCTCTGTGGGCACTATGCGGCGACCTGCCTGCTCGAGCACAACGCTGTCGGCATTCGACACGACATACACCGTCGGAATCACCTCGCCCTGTCCGTAGTTCCAATGTCCAACGATGTAAGTGCGGGGCTTCAGGTCATCCACCCAGCCGTCCCACATCACCTGATGGGCAAAGAAAGCATCCTTGGGCACGCGCATCGGATCCACCACTCCGCTCACACGGTAATTGTCTGCCGAGCGTCCGTGGGTCTGGGTGTCGCTGAATATGATTTTCGCACCGCCCGAGTTGACCTTTGTGCCGCTGCCGGGGCGTTCGAGCCAGTACTCATACCAACGAGCCACCAGCTCGCGGGCAAACTCATCGTTGTTGTGATTGTAAGCGTCAGCGGGGGCATCGCGGTAGAGCGGACCGTCGCCTTCCTCATGGAAAGGATACGACCATGAGTTCCAATACCAGCGCAAAGCCTCGTCGCGGCAGTATTCCATCATCCACATCGGCTTAGTGTCACTCTTGTTTACATACAGCATCTCGCCGCCATATTCGGCCTCCGGACGGTCGAGCATCTCGCGGCTGCCGATGGCACGTCCGCCGCATGGGTCGTAAAGGTCGCGTATAGCCTTCATCGACAACATGTGTTCCTTGGAGATGCGCTGGTTGCCGCACTCATAAAACAGTATGCTGGGATTGTTGCGGTTGTAGATGATGGCATCGCGCATCAGCTCTTCGCGCTGTTCCCAACGGCGGCCCTCAACATCCTTTTCGGCATCGCCGGCGGGCATGGCCTGTATCAATCCCACGCGGTCGCACGACTCCACGTCCTGCTTCCACGGCGTCACGTGCATCCAGCGCACAATGTTTCCGCCACTCTCAACTATCAGCTTGTTTGAATAGTCGCTAAGCCATGCCGGCACAGACATGCCCACGCCGGGCCACTCGTTGCTGGAACGTTGTGCGTAGCCGTGCAGCATGATTACCCTGTCGTTGAGGTACACCATGCCGTTTTTGAACTCGGCCTTGCGAAAGCCCGTCCGCGTTGTCACCTCATCGTCACCCACGGTGGTCTTCACGTCATACAGGTAGCCATAGCCCCAGCTCCAGAAGTGCAGGCCGAAAGCGCGGCACTCGGCCTTCAGCACGGCAGTGCCATGGGCAGGGATGGTAGTCTCCTCGCTGCCGAAACCGCACACCTGGGTGCCGTCAAGCTCATTGAGAGCCACTTGCAGGCGGCGCGTCACGGGTTGGTCGGTGTCGTTTCTCACCTCACTCTCCACGCAGATGGTTGCCTGACGGTTTTTTATGTCGTAGTCTTTGGCATAGACATACACGCCGGTGGTCTTCAAGTTGCTATAGAGCGGCAACGTCTGGTAGACATCACCCACTATGTGGAGCTTCACATTCTTCGGCAATCCGCCGTAATTGGAATTGAAATTGTTGTTGTTCCACTGAAACTGGGAACCGGTGGACTGCTCCTCATACTTCCAGTCGTTATCGGTGCGCACCTCAATAGTGTTTTTCCCTTTCTTGACGAAAGGCGTGAGGTCGAAGCCGAAAGCCATCACACCGTTCTCGTTGATGCCCACACGCTCGCCGTTGACAAACACCTCGGCGGCCTGCCGCGCTCCCTCGAACTCAATTAACACACGCTTGCCCTCGGCACTCTTGGGCAGGGTGAACGTCTTCCGATACCATATCACGGAGTCGCTCATCGCGTTGATGTACACCTTGAAAGCCTCATCCTCATTCCATGCGTGCGGCAGGGTGACGGATTTCTTCTGCCCGTCAATTCTCCAGTCGGAGTTGAAGTTGTAAGTATCACGCGCCGCCACATTCATGGCCAGCGCAACTCCCCCGACAATAAGTGTGTTCCTAAAAAATGTTCCCATATAAACTGTGCTTAGATTTGTATCTCGACATCATGCAACCTTACCATCCAACGAGTCCTCCCTCAGCCGTATGACAAGGATTACGGCACAAAGTTACAGTAAATTCCGCTCATTGTGCATGTGAATATCGTCCGATTACTGTGCCTATTGTCCGAAAACCACGATTTATACGCCCATCGGCGCAGCTATTGCCACCTGCACGGATAACAGACGGCACCCACACATCAACAATCGCCTGCCCTGCCAATGGGCCATGCCCGGGAACATGAACCACAACAACCCGCCGCCGACAAAAACAGACCGCCCGCCGCGAGGGCTGTATTCCCTCTGCGGCGGGCGGTTGTTCCATGCGCTCACTGTGAGCGATGCGGTCTATCGCTTTATCAGCTTGGTGCTGAGCGAGCCTTCTGCCGACGTTACCTTTATAATGTAAAGGCCGCTGCGCAGGTGGCCGAGTCCGGTTACGGATATGGTCTCAGAGCCGCTGACGTTATAGTTGCCGCTGTAAACTTGTGAACCGGCAGCATTGTAGATGTTCACGCCAACATTGCGGGAGGTGGCAAGGTTGAAGTCGATGTCTACCCTGTCGTCAAACACGGTGCTCTTCACACGCGCCCAGTCGGTAGTCTCCTTGGCCTCGATGCAGCCGATGCCTGTCGGGTCTACGCAATGTATGAGTATCGTGTCATAGCTCACGGTGCCGTCAACCACGTTCGCGCCGCTCTTTATCACGAACTCATAGTCGCCGAGCATCGTAGGCTGGCCTTTCAAAGTGTACGAACCGATGGAAAAGAGGTCGCGACTGAACGTGAATCCGTCAACCACGGAACCGGAAACCGTAGTTCCATCGGGAGCCGTTGACTGCTCCAGCGATACGGTGTTGCAGTTCACAAACTTGCATACAATGTCCACTATGGTGTCGCCCAAAGCCACGGTCTGCTCCTTCTCGCCGTCACCAAGCAAAGCGAAGCGTGTGGTAAACGTAGCGGGCAGGTAGTAACCGAGGTGCGGCGGCTGGTTGTAAGCGGCGTTCTGCCATGCTATACCCATGCGATACGTATGGTCGTGCATGAGCGTAGGCACGCGGTAGTCGCTCTCTGTGTTGGTGGTGAAGATGTTGAGGTGGCTGCTGTCGCTGCTGTCCCACAGTATTATCTCCTCGCGCCAGTCGCCAAAGAGGTCAGCCTGCAGGTTAGGCGTGTGCTTCGTAGAGTTGCAATCCTCGGAGCTTCCGTAGTTGTATAGCGTTATCACCCGCGTGGTGCCGCTGCCATTCCACTTGTCGATGTACTTGCTGTCGTAAAGCTCGTCCTGCAAGTCGCCATCCCAATAGATGCGGAAGTTCACAGAGGTCTGTCCGCTCGAGCTGACAAGTCCGCCCGAAGTGCAGCTTCTGATTTGGCGGTCGTTCGACGAACAGAACTCAAATCCCTCATTGGAACTGTCAAGGTCGGCGGCCAGGCCACGGCCATTGTCACTGCTGCCGCTGGCGTAATGGATTATCTCTCCGGTGGCGGCATCGTGTATGTCCCACCCATAGCCGGCACTTTCGTCCTCATGCACGGTGAACACCTCGAGGCCGTCGCGACTTGGGATGAGGTCGCTCACGTGCATGGCATCACCGTGCAGGTAGCCCGTGGCATACATCAGGTAGCCGTCATTGTCAATGGCACAGCTTCCATACACTATCTCATCGCAGCCATCGCCGTCAACATCGGCCACCGACAGATTGTGGTTGCCATTGCCATAGGCGGTCTTGCTATTACTGTTACCGGCTGTATTGGATGTGCATATCTTCGAGACCGTGTTGCCACTGGCATTGGTCACTTGATATCTCATGTTAGAAATGGAAGCGTGCAACCACTTGGTCTTGAGCTCGGAGCCATCGAAATCGACAGCCCAAAGGTAGGCGCGGGTATAGTAGCCGCGGCACATCACAGCACTTGGGTTGGCGTCAGGGCCGTCAAGATGGGCCACGCAAGCCAGGTAGCGCTCGCTGCGGTTGCCGTAATTGTCGCCCCAGAAAGTGCTCTCCGACGGATATGTGCCCTCGCAGTCCGTTTCTCCCGCACGGTTGGGATTGTACCATGTGGTGTGGATTGCCTTTCCGGTCTCGCCGTTAAACACGGTGAGATACTCCGGGCCGGAGAGTATATGGCCGTAGCTGTTTGCGTAATTCGCGCTGTTGTCCGTGCCTGTTATCTCATCGACGGTGGCCACACTGCTGACGTAGTTGCCCTCGGAATCGATGCTTCCGGGCGCAGTCTTGCATATAAGTTCGGCCTTGCCGTCGCCGTCAAAGTCGTAAACGAGAAACTGAGTGTAGTGTGCGCCGGCACGGATGTTAGTGCCCAAGTCTATGCGCCAAAGCTGAGTGCCGTCGAGCTTGTAGCAATCGATGAGCACGTTGCCTGTAAACTCATCGTCACCACTGTCTCTGTGGCCATTGTCCTGCGAATTGGACGGATCCCACTTGAGTATTATCTCATACTCGCCATCGCCGTCAACATCGGCCGCGCTGCAATCGTTTGGCGAATAACTGTACTCGTAATTCTTGATGTTGAGGCCGTTCGCGGGTCTGTTCAGAGGCAAACTGAGGTATTGCCCGGTCCACGACATTCCCACTTCCGACGTGTCCACGGGCACGCCCTTGTATTTGGTCACCACCTGATAACTGCTGCTCGTGTTGCCATTGGAATCGACATAATTGGTCTTGTTGTAGATATTATCGCGCACAACCGTGCCATCACGCAACAGACAAAATGACGTCAGGTCATCGTCTGTGCCGAACATGCGCCAACTTACGAACATGCCTTGCCCACTGGAAGCAGGCAAAGCCACCACGCCACGTGTCAGATTTTCCATCTGGGCGGCCGGCGTTGTCTGGGCATTAGCCCCTGCGGTAGCCGCTGTCATGAGTGCAACAACCGCCATTGAAGTAAATTTGTCCATATACTCGAATAATATTTATAATTTATATAAGGTCGGTGATTAGTTTTGGATTGTAGTTTTGGATTGACATGCAAACTTACCCAAAAATTCCGAAACACAGGCCTTGCGACATCATTTATATTGTTTTTTAACAAAATGTGACGTGCGCTGACCTCTGCGACTTCCATATCCACACCACTTAAAGGAGGCGTGCATCCGCGCCCCACAACATAGATTCCGCCGCCACCTATGCAAGCGCAGCTCACTGCCAACAGGCCACGAAGCACTGAAACACAAGCAAAAGAGACTTCCAAAAACTCAAAATCCATGCTTAATTAATCTTAAATAACAGACAAATTTTTGTACAACAATCAATATTATATAACTTTGTACATGATTAAAATACCTGAAGTCATCATCAAATAATTCACAAAAAAAGATTACTGCCATGAGAAAGAAATCATGCTTAATGGCCATGCTCTTGCTGTTCGCAGCCAACGCGGCAACGGCCGACCC